>JAISLN010000243.1 GCA_031290835.1 Prevotellaceae bacterium | reverse complement strand
AACCAAAATGCAAGTAAGAATTATGACTTCAAAAGGATTACGGTATTCCACCCTGTGCGCGCTTGCGCTGCTGTGGTGCTCGTGGAGCGCCCACGCTCAGCTGGCGTCGCCCTTTACGGTGCTGAGCAACAACACGGATATACAGAACAAAAAGCTGTACGTTGAGATTATGTACGAAAAACCGGCGTGCGGCGACTATCAGGCGCGGTTTCGCATGGTAAGCAACAGCGGGCTGGATACGGTGGTGGCGGTGGACAGCTTTCTGAACAACCCCGGCACCTACCAGCTGTCGAGCGACGGCAAGCGCCTCATGCGCCCGCAGGCGGGCGGATACCGCCTGCGCTTCAACCTGCCCGCCGGCGCTACGCCAACCGACAGCCTGCGCGTGTGCATAGACGCCTACAAGATGTCGTACCGCTGCGTGGGCTGCGCCGCCAGCGGCTCCGACGCCATCTTTGGCCCAAGCGATGTGGACATGCTTTGCCCGTACAGCAATACGGCGGGCAACGACCTCCTGGCCTGCTACCAGCGCAGCAGCCGCGAGGGAAACTGGGAGGCGTGGATTACCGACCCGCGCGACTGCCAGCCCTACCGCATTGTGCTTATGCCCGACAACAAGTGGTGGTTTGCCCAAAACCTGCGCTACACCAAAGACTTGGTAAATTCGGGCAACGCCAACAAGGGCTTGTCGGGCGACGCCCCGAGCAACAACACCCTGTTCGGTAACTACTGGTGCCCCGGCGGGCTTACCATTGAGGACGGTGAGGTGCAGACCAACACCCACAGCGCAGCCCCTGCCAACAACGCCACCCTCGCCACCGGCGGCCTTACCGCCTGCAACACCTACGGCGCGCTCTACACGTGGCCTACCGCCGTCCGCCTCGACGGGCGCGGCATGGAGCATACGCCCACCAAGGCGGGAGCTACGAGCACCACGCAGGGTATTTGCCCGGAAGGCTGGCTGCTGCCCAGCGACGCCGACTGGGGAATGATGCTCAACGCAGTGGAGGGATGCTCCGACATCATGGACCCCTCAACCTCGCCGCCCTGCAACCACTACCTCAACGATACCCGCACGTCCGAATGGCTTGGCGCCACCGCTGCCGCAAGCCTCAAAAGCACCCTGAGCGCGCCGCCGCACGCGCAGCTGGTGGATACCACCATCGCTACGGCTACGCTGCCGGCATGGCCGTGGCGACGCGCCGACTACTCGGGCAAAGTATCCAGCCCCCTGGCGCTGGGCAAAGACAAGTATGGCTTTGGCGTCCTGCCCGCAGGATATAGACACCACCAACCTTCAAGCGGGTTTATCAACTTGGGCAATGCGGCATACTTCTGGACGTCCACGCCAACCGCTAACGACTCCAGGGCAATGCACCGAAAGTTTGACTACCAGCACGCCGAGGTTTACCGAAACGTTGATAACCCGGGGCTGCAAAAGTGGTCGGGGTTCAGCATCCGCTGCGTAAGAAAGGCGCTCCCCGCCATTACGGGCATCAAGGCGCCCAGCAGCATAGCCTACCAAACCACCAAAATGGCGGCCGAGGTGCCCCAAAGGGAGGGTACGTGGACGTACACGTGGAGCGTGTCCAGCAGCGAAATCAGCAACATTGGGAGCAAAGTTACCTTCTCGCCCAACCAAAGCTCGGCCGCCTACAGCGTAAACGCCACCTTAGCCTTGGAGCAGGGGAACGTGGGCAAGTCGTTCACAATAAAGCTCGTGATGAGCAACGGAACATCCTCCAAAACGCTGACCAAAACAGTTAGCGTAGTTTCGCTGGTGGCCTCTATCAGCATTAGCCCCTACTCGGTGGGAGGAAAAGTTACCGCTACGGCCAACGTAGACGCCAGCGGCCGCTACAGCTACGCCTGGGGCGACGGAAGCCAAGACTTTTCGCAGGACAAAACCAGCGCACAGACCATACAAACCGGCGCAGGCACCGCCAAGCAAACCAAAACGTGGTACCTGAAGGTGAAAGACCTCAAGACCGGCGTCGTGAGCAGCCAGCTGTCCGCGAGCTACACCTTCCCCTCCATCCCCGATGGCACTACGTTCTGCAGCGCCTGCGCAAGCAACGGAAGCCAAAACGTGGACGCATGGCTGTCGCCAATGGACGACTCGGGAAGCCTTACCACCACGTCGGTATATGGCTTGGCAAACGCAACGGATATAAACAACGGAAGGCAAAACACCCTTCGCCTGAAGGCCGAAGGCGTGGCCGGAGACGGCGTTTACGCCTGCCTGCGAAAAGGAGAAGGCTGGTACGTAGCCGCCGCCGAAGAGTACTGCCGGATAAAGGAGTCAGGGCTCTCCTCTGCGGCCGTGCTCGACGCCAGCGGCACATGGCTATCCACCATTCAAACGGCGAGCAAAGAAAAAATGGGCATCAGCTGCTGGAACGTTGCCGAACCCTCGGGCAACGGGCCGGGAATTGTCGTCTGGAAAAACTTCCTGCTCGACGATAACGGCACTACAACCACCACCCACCGCCTCGTTTGCATCTGGAGACCGAAGGATGGACAGTAGGGATTGAGTTCTCCATGCAGACGACGAAGCGAGCTTCGACCTTAGCCCAACGGCTAAGCGAGGCTCGTTTTCGTTTGTGGGGGTGGGTAGGGGGGAGGTGAATTTTTCTACCCTCAACTTGCGTTAGCGCCCCAAATTTTTTGTACATTTGCCGTTCAACCATTCAAAAAATTAAAATCGCTATGAGCTTAAAAGGAACAAAAACCGAACAAAACCTGCTGAAAGCCTTTGCCGGCGAATCGCAGGCGCGCAACCGCTACACCTTCTTCGGCAAGGTGGCAAAGAAAGAGGGCTACGAGCAAATCGCAGGCGTCTTTGCCGAAACGGCGGCCAACGAAGAGGAGCACGCCAAGCTCTTTTTCAAGTATCTGGAGGGCGGCCCCGTGGAGATTACGGCTACCTACCCCGCCGGCGTCATTGGCAGCACGCCGCAAAATCTGCTGGAGGCCGCCGGCGGCGAGCTGGAGGAGTGGGATGTGCTCTACCCCGAATTTGCTAGGGTTGCCGAGGTCGAGGGCTTCAAGGATGTTGCCGCAACCTTTAGGCTGGTGGCCAAGGTCGAAAAGCACCACGAAGAGCGCTACCGCAAGCTGCTCGCTAACGTTGAGCGCGGCGAGGTGTTCAAAAAGGGCGAAAAAACCGCGTGGAAGTGCCGCAACTGCGGCTACGTACACGAGGGCGCCGCCGCCCCCGACAGCTGCCCCGCCTGCAAGCATCCGCAAGCTTACTTTGAGCTGCTGGCGGATAACTTTTAGGCAAAATCCGAATCACGTTACTCTCCCACCACGACTTTGAGCTGCATTTTTCCGGCTTTTCCCTCAAGGATGAGGTAGTACATGCCGGGCAGCTCCGGCATGGCGAGCCCCTTGCGCAGGATGGAGGTTTCGCCGGTGTTCACCAGCTTGCCCTGCACGTCAAATAGGTAGAACGTTGCGTAGCGCTCCTCCAGCTCCTCGTCGGCAAGGGCGCTCTCCCTGAGGCGGATGGCGCCACCTGCGGCAACGGGGTTGGGGTAGGCTGCCATCCGCGCCTCATCTGCCTGCGCAGCAAGCTCGGGGATGTACGGGCACGTGGCGAGCCATGGCCCGTCGGTCTCCCGCAGCACCACCCGTACTTCGTCGGTAATCACCTCGCCCGTTGGGGA
>JAISLN010000242.1 GCA_031290835.1 Prevotellaceae bacterium | reverse complement strand
ATACTTGCCATCGGGATTGCCATGCAGCTTGCGTTGCAGGCGCTGGTCAACGTATGCGTAGCCACGGGGCTTGCCCCCGTCACGGGGCAAAATTTGCCCCTGGTAAGTCAGGGCGGCTCATCGATAATAGCCACCTGCCTCATGCTTGGAATGTTGCTAAGCATGAGCCGAAGCAGCGAATCGGACGCTGAACTTTGAATTCTAAATTTTGAATTTTGAATTTTGAATTTTGAATTGGCTGACGCGGTTGAAATTTTGAATTCTAAATTTTGAATTGGCTGACGCGGTTGAAATTTTGAATTCTAAATTTTGAATTGCTGACGCGGTTGAAATTTTGGAGGGTGCATTTCAGCTTGTTGCGAGCATGAAATCCCGTAGGGATTATCTCTCGGTAGAAAATAGATGTGCATCATCTAACCTGCATTCCGTAGGAATGCATCTCTCGGTAAAAATGCCCCTACTTTCAGGGATGCAAAAGGGGAGATTTTTGTCGTTCTACCGAGAGGCGCATCCCTACGGGATGCAAGAGTGGCGAGGTTTGTACCGTTTCTACCGAGAGGCGCATCCCTACGGGATGCAAGAGAGGCGAGGTTTGTGCCGTTTCTACCGAGAGGCGCATCCCTACGGGATGCAAGAGAGGAGGAAGACGGAATGCTTTCCGTCAAAAATCCCTCAGTATTACCTCTCGCGACAATTTGAAATGCACCCGTATGAATTAATATTGGGGGAATATACCCATGAAAATAGCTGTTGAGAACAAGTTCTGCCGGGTGCAGGGAATTTTTGCAGCGTTGCGTAGGGGCTGTGTAAATTTTGTGCTTTGAATTAGGCTTACGCCTGATATTTTGCGCTTTGCGCCATTCAGAATTCAAAATTCAAAATTTCTCAGCGCTTTGCGCCATTTAAAATTCAAAATTTAAAATTCAAAATTTCTCAGCGCTTTGCGCCATTTAAAATTCAAAATTTAAAATTTCTCAGCGCTTTGCGCCATTTAAAATTCAAAATTTAAAATTCAAAATTTCTATGAGGGTTATCATCAGCGGCGGCGGTACGGGGGGGCATATTTTTCCGGCGATAGCCATTGCCGGTGCGCTTCGGCAGGCGATTCCCGATGTGGAGCTGCTGTTCGTCGGAGCCGAAGGCAGGATGGAGATGGAAAAGGTGCCTGCTGCGGGCTACCCGATAGTAGGCTTGCCCGTGGTAGGCATAGAGCGAAAGCTCTTTTCCGCCAAAAATCTCACGGCGCTTGGCAAGCTGCTCACGAGCCTGCGCCGGGCGACGGCAATCGTCCGCAGCTTTCGGCCCGATGTGGTGGTGGGGGTAGGTGGGTACGCTAGCGCACCCACCCTCTGGGCGGCGCAGCGGTGCGGTATTCCCACCCTCGTGCAGGAGCAAAACTCCTACGCGGGGCTTACCAACAGGCTGCTGGCAAAGCGCACCAAGAAGATATGCGTGGCCTACGAGGGCATGGAGCGCTTCTTTCCGCAGAAAAAAATTATCTTCACCGGCAACCCCGTGCGGCAAGACCTGCACCACGTGGCGAGCCTGCGCAGCGAGGCGCTGGCGTACTTTGGGCTAAAGCCCGACAAGAATACCATCCTCGTATTGGGGGGGAGCTTGGGGGCGCGTACCCTCAACGAGAGCGTCCTGTGCTACCTCAACAACATCAAGGCGGCCGCCGACGTGCAGCTTATTTGGCAAACGGGCGAGTACTACCGGCAGGAGATGGGCAGCCGCCTCTCGGTGAGAGGCTACCGCGACAACGTGCGGATTACGAGCTTCATCAGCCGCATGGACTACGCCTACGCCGCCGCCGACGTGGTGGTGTCACGCGCCGGGGCGGGCGTCATTGCCGAGCTCTGCGTGGCGCAAAAGCCCTGCATCCTTGTGCCCTCGCCCAACGTTGCCGAAGACCACCAAACCGCCAACGCAAGGGCGCTGGTGCGCAAAAAAGCGGCGTTCCTCTTCCCCGACAGCTACGAGACGCCGGCGCTGCTCATCCGCATCGCCTGCCGGCTGGCAAACGACGAGGAGAAGAAGAAGGAGCTTGCGCAAAATATCGGTGCGCTGGCCATCGAAGACGCCGCCGACCGCATCGCAGGAGAAATAGTTAATTTAGTGAATAGTTAATAGTTAAATTAGTGAATAGTGAATAATGAATAGTTAATAGTTAATAGTGAATAATGAATAACGAATAACGAATAATGAGCAATAGCTGTAGTCTGATGCCACTCACTATTTCGGCGTCAGCCACTATTCACTATTCGTTATTCACTGCATATAGTATCATGAAAAACGTTTATTTCATAGGCATAGGTGGGATTGGGATGAGTGCGCTGGCGCGTTACTACCTTCACCGGCGGATTCCGGTGGCGGGGTACGACCGCGTCCGCACGCCGCTCACGGAGGCGCTGGAGCGCGAGGGCGCCCTCGTCCACTACGCCGACAGCGAGGAGCTCATTCCCCCCGCCTTTAGGGGCAGCGGTGGCGGCGACACGCTGGTGGTGTACACCCCCGCGGTGGGAGGCGACAGCCGCGAGCTCGGCTTCTTTCGCCGGAGCGGGCTGCGCACGGTGAAGCGGGCGGAGGCCTTGGGCGCTCTTGCCCTCGGCAAGCGCCTGCTGGCGGTGGCGGGCACGCACGGCAAAACCACCACCTCCACCCTGCTGGCGCACATCATGACGGTGGCGGGCGGCGGCTGCACCGCCTTTCTGGGCGGAATTGCCAAGAACTACGGCGCCAACCTGCTGCTGTCCGACAGCCCCTTTATGGTGGCGGAGGCGGACGAGTACGACCGCTCCTTTCTGCGGCTCTTCCCCGATGTTGCCGTGGTTACCTCCCTCGACGCCGACCACCTCGACGTGTACGGCAGCCTCGGCGAGGTGGAGCGAGCGTTTGCCACCTTTGTCAATCAGCTCAAGCCCGCCGGTGCGCTGGTGGTAAAAAAGCACCTTACGCGCAACGGAAAGCCAACGTTCATGCAGAGCTTGAGCCACCGCATGTACACCTACGCCCTCGACGAGCCCGCCGACTTCTACGCCGCCAACCTGAAGCCGCTGGAGGGAGGCTGCTACTCGTTTGACCTCCGCACGCCGGGGCAAACGCTCTGCGGCTGCACCGTAGGTGCGCCGGGCTGGCTGAACGTGGAGAACGCCGTGGCGGCGAGCGCGGCGGCCTGCGTGGCAGGCGCGGATTTGCGCAGGCTGCCGCAGGCGCTCCGCAGCTTTCGGGGCGTGCAGCGCCGCCTCGACGTGCAGCTCAGCACGCCGCAGCTGACCTACATCGACGACTACGCCCACCACCCCGAAGAGCTGCGGGCGGCGATAGCGTCAATACGCGGAATGTTTCCCGGCAAAAAGCTGACGGGCGTTTTTCAGCCGCACCTCTACTCTCGTACGCGCGACTTCGCGGCGGAGTTTGCCGAAAGCCTTAGCCTGCTCAACGAGCTCGTGCTGCTCGACATCTACCCCGCCCGCGAAAAGCCCATCGACGGCGTTACCTCTGCGCTCATCTTCGACAGGGTGCGCCTCGAAAGCAAGGTAATGTGCGCCAAGAACGACCTCCTAAGCATCCTCCGAAGCCGCGACCTGCAGGTGCTCGCAACGTTTGGCGCCGGCGACATCGACGCGATGGTGGAAAATATCAGGGAAGAGTTGATAGCGAATAGCGCGTAGGGGCAGGATTTGCACGCCCTAACGAATAGTGGACAATAGATGATGAATAATGCTTTGCATATTATAGTTTTGATTAAGGATGAAACCCTTGTTAAGGCGTTCGGAGCGCCTTTTAGCTCTTAGCGAATGAAGAAAATAGCAAACATATCGCTTATTGCGGCGCTTCTGGCGCTGATGGCGGCGGGCGCTGCGGCAACGCTCCTGCACGCGCGTCGGCAGGCGGGCAAGGTGCTGTGCACCAAAGTAGAGGTGGTCATTGCCGATAGCAGCGACAACAGGTTTGTGCGCAAGGAGGATATCCCCGCCATTTTTCGCAGGAGCGGCATCACCTACTTTGGCAGGCGGGTGGGCGAAATACCTACGCAGGCCATGGAGCAGGCGCTCACGGAGCGCAGCCTCATCCGCCGGGCAAACGTGTACGCCACCGCCGACGGCACGCTGCACGTAACCATTGTGCAGCGCAAGCCCATAGTGCGGGTGTACGCCGACAACGGGCAAAGCTTCTACATCGACGACGAGGGCTTCATCATCCGCCCCTACAGCGGCTACACCTCGCACGTGCCCGTGGCGAGCGGGCGCATAGCCGCGCCGTTTGGGAGCAGCTTCAGGGGGAGCATGTTTGCCTTTTTTGAGGAGAAGAAAAAGGACGACCGGACGCTCAGGCAGCTCTACGCCTTTGCGCGCTACGTTAGCCGGAGCGCCTTTTGGCAGGCGCAGGTAGAGCAAATTTACGTCACGGAGCAGGGCAAGGTGGAGCTCATACCGCGCGTTGGTGCGCACATTATTCGCTTAGGCGACTTTGACAGCTTCGAGTACAAGCTGCGCAAGCTCGAGGCTATGTACCAAAAGGGAATGACGCTCAAGGGCTGGAACGCCTACGAGACGATAGACCTGTCGTTTGGCAATCAGGTGATATGTAAACGAAAAATGTAGGGGCGACCCATGGTCGGCCAAATGTAACGAACGGAGAAAAAAGTAAATATTATCATGGAACAGAATAGCTACGTAACGGCCATTGACATCGGCACAACCAAGATTGCGACCGTTATCGGCAGCGTTACGTCAAGGGGAAGAATTTTGGTGGAAGAACAGCAGTGCACCTTTTCGCGGGGCGTGAGCCGGGGCTTGGTGGTAAACGTTGAAGACACGGCAGACTCCATCAGAGACTGCCTCGACAAGCTCTACGAAAAGCGGAGCGTGCGCCCGGACAGGGTGGTGGTGGGTATTGCAGGGCGGCACATATCAAGCAGGCAGAGCAGCGCCAAGAGAATACGCAAAAAGCCCGGAACGCTCATCACCGAAAGCGAGGTGAACGACCTCAAGCAGGATATGTACAACATTGCCCTTCCGGCGGGGCAAAAAATCCTGCACGTCATCCCGCAGGAGTACGTCGTTGACGGCATGCCGGTGGCAAAGGCGGTGGGCTGTCCGGGCAACGAGCTGGTGGGGAACTTCTACATTGTGGTGAGCGACGCCAACGCCGTGGAAAACATCAAGATGAGCATAGAGCGCTGCGGGCTAACGATGGACAGCCTTATGCTGGAGCCTATTGCCTCCGCCAACGCGGTGCTCACCGGCGCAGAGAAGGAAGCCGGCACCGTGCTGCTCGACATTGGAGGAGGCACCAGCGATATGCTGATTTACTACAAGAATATTGTGCGCAGCACCGTCGTCATCGCCAGCGGAGGGCAGGTCATCACCAGCGACATCCGCGACGCCTGCAAAATCTCCCTGCAGATGGCGGAGCGGCTCAAGTGTCAGTATGGCGCGTGCTTCAGCGAGTACTGCTCCGGCGACATCATCATTCCCTACTACAGGGATACGGCGGCGCGCGATCAGGGCGTAATCTCCCAAAAGCTTCTTGCCGAAATTATCGACGAGCGCATGGAGCAGCTCATCGACGCGGTGAAATATACCATTGCGGAAAGCGGCTACGAGCGGGAAATATCGAGCATTGTGCTCACCGGCGGAGGAGCGCAGCTCCGGCACCTGCCGCAGCTCTTCAAGCTGCGCACCGGGCTCGACGTGCGCGTGGGGTACCCAATAGTACAGATAGACAACAAGGACTACACCCTCAAGCCCACCATGGCCACCAGCGTGGGGCTGATGATGAACGGATACCAAAGCAGGAGCAGCAAAGCCGCCACAAACAAGCTGTTGGAGAAAATACCCATCATAGGCAAAGCCTTCGGAGGCTGTAAGGAACTTCTGGCAGATATATTTGACGAAAAAAACGACCCGCACCTTATGTGAGCGAGGGGAAATGTAGAACCACCCAAAAATCATTAAACCATGGAAACAAAAGCAAAAGATGTAGATATTGTAGCCGACATGTGGGGCAACCCCGGCGAGAGCGCCCCCATCATCAAAGTAATAGGCGTAGGCGGCGGAGGCTGCAACGCCGTTGACCACATGTACAGGCTCGGCATCAAGGATGTTGGCTTTGTGGTTTGCAACACCGACATGCAGGCGCTCAACAACAGCCCCGTGCCCGTAAAGGTGCAGCTGGGCAAAAAAATCACCGAGGGGCTTGGAGCTGGCTCGCAACCCGAGCAGGGGCGAGTAGCTGCCGAAGAAAACCTCAACGAAATTGCCGCCCTCATGCAGGGCAACACCAAGATGGTGTTCATCACCGCGGGCATGGGCGGCGGAACGGGTACCGGTGCTGCGCCCGTCATCGCAAAGGTGGCAAAGGATATGGGCATTCTCACCGTGGCTATCGTTACCATCCCTTTCATCAGCATGGAGCCGCTGCGCATCGAAACCGCCTACAGCGGTATCCGGGAGCTGCGCAAGCACGTCGATTCGCTGCTGGTAATCCAAAACGAAAAGCTGCTGGAGCTCTACAGCGACCTCACCATCTCCGAAGCCTTTGCCAAAGCCGACGAGGTGCTCTGCACCGCCGCCAAGGGCATTGCCGAAATCATCACCCTGGCAGGGCGCATCAACATGGACTTTGCCGACGTGCGCACCGCCATGAAGGATAGCGGCGTGGCGCTCATCGG
>JAISLN010000241.1 GCA_031290835.1 Prevotellaceae bacterium | reverse complement strand
GCACCTTGGCCGGCATAACCCCCGACGAGCAGCGACCGGGCTTTGCGCACTTCCGCGTTGCCCCCGTGCCCGTAACCGGCGTAACCGGCGTAGCGGCGTCCTACGCATCCCCCTACGGCAGCGTAGAGGTGCGGTGGACAAGCGCCGATTCCGTATTTACCCTTGCGCTCACGGTGCCCGTCAACGCCACCGCCACCGTCGTGCTGCCCTGCCCGCGCAAAGCCTGCGCCGTGAGCGAAAACCCCATCACGGTAGGGTCGGGGCGGCACACGTTCACCTGCGCCTTTGCACCCTAAAAGGGTAGGGTAGGGTTATCTGTTTTTTTTACTGTATTTCACAGGAAATCAGGATGTTGACGGATTTTGGCTGTTGCTATGCTCCAACAAATTCGTCAGCTCCTGTTCTACTTCTTCGATGGAGGGCAATGCCGATTTTAATTCTTCGGGAATGGCTTTGCTTAGCTGATAATCGCTCACGCCTATCGGTTGGTTATATCCCTCCAATGCGTATTGCGCCATAAATTCGTTCTTACCGCGGCAAAGCAGCAAGCCGATAGTTTTGTTGTCATGCTCTCCCCTTAGCTTGTCGTTGACCACGTTGACGTAAAAATTTAGCTGTCCGGCGTACTCCGGTTTAAAAGGCGTTGCCTTTAGCTCTATCACCACGTAAGCATGGAGCTTGATGTTGTACAGAATCAAATCGACGTAAAAATCTTTGTTGCCGATTTGGAAATGCTTTTGACGGGCTACAAATGCAAAACCTGTGCCCATTTCTAGGAGATATTTGGCAACATGGTTTACCAGCTGTTCTTCTACGTCCCGTTCATCGGCTCGCTCTTTTAGGCCTGCAAGGTCGAATATGTAGGGGTCTTTCAGCAGATAGTTAGCCAAATCGCTTTGCGGCTTGGGGAGCGTGGAGGTGAAATTATTTACCTTCCGATTTTTGATTTGGCGTTGAAACAATCCGCTTTTAATTTGCAGGCTCAGGATATTGCTGCTCCATCCAAACTCCAATGCTTCTTTCATATACCAATAGCGGATTCCCAACGGAAGGTTGCTGTTCATTAAAATGATGTGCGACGCCCAGTTGATTTTGGAAATCGGCGAATTGACAAATAGCTGTTCAATTTGGGCAAGAGGCTCTTGCGTAATTAAAACCAAAGTATCCGAAATATTCTGAATTTGAAGGGTATTTTCTTGAACATCTTCTTCTAAATCAGCTGATTGTATTTGGGCAAGAGGCTCTTGCCCAATTGTATCTTTTTCCGAATTTGCACCCTGTAATTGGGCAAGAGCCTCTTGCACAATTATATCTTCTTCTAAATCAGCCGATTGTATTTGGGCAAGAGCCTCTTGCCCAATTGTATCTTTCATTTGGGCAAGAGCCTCTTGCCCAATTATATCTTCTTCTAAATCAGCCGATTGTATTTGGGCAAGAGCCTCTTGCCCAATTGTATCTTTTTCCGAATTTGCTTCCTGTAATTGCGCAGCAGCTTGTTGCGCAACTTCAGATTCATTCAAATCTTTGATAACGTAAAGAGCCTTTTTAACCGTAAGATTTTCAAATTCTTTATCTGCCAAAAGCATATTCTCCACTATTTGTAGGGGATACAGCTTGGCAAATTGGCACATATATTTCAGGTTTCTCGGAGAATAGCCTTTTTGCGCAGGATATTTATCGCGAATGGCTTTTGCAATTTTTTCAACTATTTTGCTTCCCCAGCCCGATTGCTGCTGATTGCACAAAATATAATGCCCGATTTTCCAGTAGTGCAGCAACATTTGCACGTTGGCTGCGGAAATGAGCTTTACCTGCGTCTGCTCTATTTCCAAGCCTATTGCGTTTATAAACGCTTCAAACTGTTTACGTTGCATTTTGCCCGATGCTTCCATACAGTAAATTTTGATGATGTATTTTGCTGTAAAAGTAGATGAAAAACCAAGATTTTCCAAGCGCGTGAGAATGGAAAAAGTTTTTTTACAGAGGAAAGGTATGAAAATATTCCACTCTTCTGCCGGTAATTTAATAGGCTACCCCTTTTTTTTGAGGTGCTATAAAAAAAGGGATTTATGTTAACATGAATCTTCCCCAAATTCCTCTCCATAACGCTAAAACACCGCTATTCCCTACGCTGCAAAGGCAACGAAGTAGCTCATGAGGAAGTTCCAGATGGTTGCTACCCCAATGGCGAGCAGCTTGGAGAAGTAAAAGTGGAGCTTGAACTTTTCGACAAGGAGGTAAATTACCACGCTGTTGACGCCCAGCCCAACAACGGCAATGGCGATGAACTTGGCGTACTCCGTTGGGATGCTGCCGCGGCTGTGGAACGTCCAGAGCCGGTTGAGCGCGTAGTTGGAGGTGGCGGCAACGATGAAGCCCAGCGCGTTGGCAACATATTTGTTGATACGCAGCAGCTCCTTGCAGATGTAGGTAACGGCAAAGTCAACCACCATGCCGGATCCGCCAACGAGGCAAAATTTTATGAGCTTTTCCACCATTTTTTGTCGGCGCTACTTTTCAAATTTTTCTCCAAAGGCCGCCTGCTCCTGCTTAACCTCCTGCAGGAGGCGCAGGCGCTCGTTGTCGTTGAGCTTGCGCCGGTAGGCTTTTCCGTCTGCCGCCGCGCTATCCGCCGCCGCAACGTCCTTGCCCGGCGCCTCGCCGCCAATGGAGGGCAGGATTGGGGAAACGCTCTCCCACGTTATGGAGGCTGGGGTTGGCGTGTTTTCGCCTTCGTAGAGCACTCGCGCCGTGAGCTTTATCGCTCCGGGCTGGCTGGTGCTGCGCACCAGCACGGGCGCAGAGCCAAACTCCACCGCGCGCGGGTTTGCCCCGATGCTGCTGCCGCCGATAATCCGCCCCTCTCCCTCTACGGTGAAGAGGATATTTTCCTTTGCCAAGCGGCGCACGTTGCCCTGATCGTCGGTAACCTCCGCTATTACGGGGATAAAGTCCGAGCCGTCTGCCACGAGGGGCTGCCCCTCGTTGTCCAACCGCAGCTGCAGCTTTGTGGAGCGGCGCGAAGGCATTTTTTTCTCCCGCGCCACCACCTTTCCGCCGGCAATGCCTTCGGCTACGAGCGAAACCTTCTCCCACTTCTTCTGCACGTAGGGTATCAGGCGCATGTCGTAGAAGTCGTACACGTTTTTGAACACCACGGGAGGGTTGGGCATTCCGCGCGGCGCGCGCTCCACCTTTTGCAGCAGCGTATCGCGCTCGTAGGCTATCAGGCGCACCGAGTCGCAGCTGGTAAGCACCAGCACATCGGCGTCGGAGAAGGGGGAAATTTCGTGGGCAATGAACACCATGGGCTGCGGGAGCTGGCTTTTGTAAACGTAGTACGAGTACTTTGGCTGCCGGAAGGCGTCCAAAAATCCGCCCCAGTAGGGGTCTGGGTGGTATCCCCGCTGGTGATCTACGGGGTGCCACACGGCTCCGCCGATGAGCTGCCGCGGGGCGTTGCACATTTCGTTGTACACCTTGGCGAGGTGCAGGGCTTGCAGCACCTGCGGCCGCTCGCCCCAGCTGCGCGAGGCGCGGTGGTTGGCGTTGTGGGCGTACCAGTCGTCGGGGTTGTCGCCAAACTCGCGGGTAAAGACGGGCTTGTCTGTTCGTGCGGTATCGGCGGGCCAGCCGTACACAACGTCGTAGTGCTCCTTTACGCCTTTGGAGCCAATGTCGCCGGCGGCGAAGCATCCGGGCTGCTCCTCGCGCACCGTTTGCAGCGCCTTGAGCGAAAACTCCAGCGGGAAGGGCGTTTCGTTGAGTATAGGCTCCCACATGAGCAGGCTGGCGCGGTTGCGGTCGCGGCGCACCATGCTGCGAATATCGGCGTACACGCGCTGCGGAAACACGGTATCGCTCTTAGGCCAGAACTGCCAGCCCGGAGTGGCTACAATGACAAACATTCCCAGCTCGTCGCAGGCGTCCATGAACGAGGGGTCTTGCGGGTAGTGCGCCGTGCGGATAATGTTTACGCCGGCGTCCTTAAACTTTTTGGCGTCGCGCCAGTGCTGCGAGTTGGGCATGGCGTTGCCTACGTAGGCGTAGTCTTGGTGGCGGTTTACGCCGATGAGCTTTGGCGCGTACGGCTCGCCGTTGAGGAACAACCCGTTGCGTCCGCGCAGCTCCGCCTTGCGTATTCCCACGCGGGTTGCCACGCCGTCCACCGCCTTTCCTCCGGCTACAATGCGCGATTGCAGGCGGTAGAGGTTGGGCGATTCGGGGAGCCAGAGGCGGGGATTTTTGAGCTTCAGCCCTTGGCTCACCTGCCGCTGTTCGCCCGCCTTGAGCTGGAGCGTTGTGGCAGCCTTAGCCGCCACCGCGCCGCTGCTGTCGCAGAGTAGCGTTTCTACGGTAAAGCGCTGCGGCTTGCCGCTTTCGTTGGCAACGTCGGTGGAGATGGTCAGGGAAGCCTGCCGGCGCGTAACGTCGCCGTACTGCACAAGCACGCCTCCGCCGGCCGCCTTGTCCACGTAGCTGGGGTCGGTGATGTGCAGGGGCGATGTTACCACCAAAAAGGCGTCGCGGTAGAGACCGCCGTGGTAGGCAAAGTCGAGCGTGTACTGCGGCTTGCCGGGCGGGTAGGTCTTGTCGTCGCTGTTATCTACCATCACCGCCACCGCGCAAGCTTCGCCGGGCGCGGCGCCCAGCGCCGTGAGCTCAACGCTGAAGGGCAGGTAGCCGCCGAGGTGCTCCTTGGCCAAGCTCCCGTTGACGTAAACTTTGCTTCGCCCCATGGCGGCCTCAAAGTAGAGGTAAATCTTTTTCCCCTCCCAGCGCTTGTGGAGGGTAAACCGCTTGCGGTACCACGCCGCGCCCTGATAGTTGCGTCCTCCGCTGGCCTCGGCGGGCGCGAGCTCCACCGTGTGGGGGAGGCATACCGTTTCCCAGCGGCTGTCGTCAAAGGCTACCTGCTCTGCGTCACGGGCGTTGCCCTTGAGGTAGCGCCAGCCTGCGTTGAAGCTGTACACCTCGCGCCCGCTGCCGGGCAGCTCGTAGAAGCCTGCCGCCGAAAACGCTCTCTGCGCCGGCAGCTCGGCCGGC
>JAISLN010000240.1 GCA_031290835.1 Prevotellaceae bacterium | reverse complement strand
TATGCAAGCTTACAAAAAATTTCAGGAACATCTCGCCCAAGAGTTAGATTCCATACGGTCTGCGGGGCTATACAAGACCGAAAGAATTATTGCCTCGCCCCAATCGGTTGCCATAACGCTGCAATCGGGTCAGCCGGTGCTCAACTTCTGCGCCAACAACTACCTTGGCCTATCCGACAGCCAAGAGCTGATATCCGCCGCCTGCAAGGCAATGGAGAGCCGCGGCTACGGCATGTCGTCGGTGCGGTTTATTTGCGGCACGCAGGATTTGCACAAGGAGCTGGAGGCAACCATTGCGCAGTTTTTTGGGACGGAGGATACCATCCTCTACGCCGCCTGCTTCGACGCCAACGGGGGCGTTTTTGAGCCGCTGCTGAACGAAAGCGACGCCATTATTTCGGATGCGCTCAACCACGCCTCCATCATCGACGGGGTGCGCCTCTGCAAAGCCGTGCGCTACCGCTACGCCAACGCCGACATGCAGGACTTGGAGGCGCAGCTTCGGGCGGCGCAGGCGCAGCGCTTCCGCCTGATTGTTACGGACGGCGTTTTCTCCATGGACGGCAACGTTGCCCCTTTGGACAAAATCCACGCGCTCGCCGAAAAGTACAACGCTATGGTCATGGTGGACGAGTCGCACTCGGCGGGGGTTGTTGGAAAAACGGGGCGGGGAGCTACGGAAGAGTTCAACCTGCGCGGCAAGATAGAAATCCTCACGGGCACGCTGGGCAAAGCCTTCGGCGGGGCAATAGGCGGCTTTACTACCGGCAAAAAAGAAATCATTGCCATGCTTCGCCAGCGCTCGCGCCCCTACCTATTCTCCAACTCCCTGCCGCCCGCAGTGGTGGGCGCGGGGATTTACACGTTCCGCTATTTGGAAAGCTCCAACGTTTTGCAGGACAAGCTGCACGAAAATACAAGCTACTTCATCGGCAGGATGCAGCAGGCGGGATTTGACGTAAAGCCCAGCCAGTCGGCAATATGTGCGGTTATGCTGTACGACGCAAAGCTGTCGCAGGACATGGCGAGCCGGTTGCTGGAGGAGGGAATTTACGTAACGGGATTTTACTACCCGGTTGTGCCCAAGGGGCAAGCCCGCATACGCCTACAAATTTCCGCCGCCCACGAGCGGGAGCAGCTGGACAGGTGTATCCGGGCGTTTATAAAGGTAGGAGGCGAGCTGGGTGTTCTAAAAAAGTAGCCAATTATGAAAAAAATACTTATTGTTGGGAGCACGGGGCAAATCGGGTCGGAGCTGAGCGTTCGCCTGCGCGCGCTGTACGGGAAAAATAACGTTGTGTGCGGGTTTTACACTCCTCCCTACCCCGAAGGCTTTTTTGACGCAGGCCCCGTTGTTGAAATCAACGCCCTGCACGTTGAGCAAATTGCGGCAGCCGTCAAGGCACACAAGATAGACGCCATCTACAACCTTGTGGCCATTCTGTCCGCCACCGCCGAGAAGCACCCCAAGCTGGGCTGGGACGTGGGCATTGGGAGCTTGATGAACTGCCTCGACGTGGCCAAAGAGTATGGCTGCGCTGTTTTCACCCCAAGCTCCATCGGCGCTTTTGGCCCAAATACGCCGAAGGATGGCACGCCGCAGGATACCATTCAGCGCCCCAACACGATTTACGGGATAACAAAGGTGCTGGGCGAGCTGGTGAGCGACTACTACTTCACCCGCTGGAAGGTGGACACGCGCTCCGTTCGCTTTCCCGGCATCATCTCCAACGTAACGATGCCCGGCGGCGGCACCACCGACTACGCCGTTGAAATTTACTACAAGGCCGTAAAGGGGGAACCTTTTGTTTGCCCGCTCAAAGCCGGTACTTTTATGGACATGATGTACATGCCCGATGCGCTGGACGCCGCCATCAACATTATGGAGGCCAACCCGGACAAGCTGCTTCACCGCAATTCGTTCAACGTAACCGCCATGAGCTTCGACCCCGAAATGCTCTACCGGAGCATCAAAAACCACTGCCCCAGCTTTGAAATGACCTACGAGGTTGACCCGCTGAAGCAAAGCATTGCCGACTCGTGGCCCAACCGCTTGGACGACTCCTGCGCCCGTGAAGAGTGGGGATGGAACCCCCATTACGATTTGGAGCGAATGACCGGGGACATGA
Source organism: Prevotellaceae bacterium (assembly GCA_031290835.1). Taxonomy (GTDB): domain Bacteria; phylum Bacteroidota; class Bacteroidia; order Bacteroidales; family UBA932; genus JAITMY01. The sequence goes on along the minus strand of JAISLN010000240.1, from coordinate 5,169 downwards.
TAGAGAAGCTAAAGGCTCGGGCTGCTGATGGTGCAGCCACTGTTTAGCGGTTGTCAACATTAAATCACCTCTAACACCCGTGAAAAAAAGTAATGCTGCTGATATTTTGCTTGCCGCTTGCCGAAAACACCGCAAATTTCTTCTTTACGGCGTCATAGGCAGCTGCTGTGCCGGGCTGGATTTTGCCATTTACACGCTGCTGTGTATGTTGAGCACAAACTACCTGATAGCAAACGCTATTGGTATTCACTGCGGCATTTTTTGCAGCTTTACGCTCAACCGGCGCTACAACTTTAAGGTAAATGACAGAGCCGTTTTGCGCTTCCTTTCCTTCTACACCGTAGGCTTAATAGGGTTGGCGCTGAGCTCCGGCATACTTTTCCTGATGGTTACGGTTTGCCGCGGCAACGCTATTTTTGCCAAGTTGGTTGCCATCTTTGTAATAGCAGTCATTCAATTTTTCTTGAACAAGCTTATTACGTTTAGGCAACCTGCAAGATAACTGTGAACAAGTTGTGGATTGCAGGCAAGTAATGATTGCTAATAATTCACTATGAAAACATTTAAAAAATTTCTAATTTTGTAAAATAGCAGGAATATGCTGACAACGGAGCAGGCAAAATATTTGCTGGATTTACCAAAAAAGGTAGTTGAAGGAAACGAAGTGTTGAATACGTTGACCATTACTCAAATGTTTCCCTTTGAGGTACGCTACGAATTAGTTTCCGATAGGGATGATGAATTTATCTTTTTGTGGGTTGTCAAGCAAAGCGCAAAGCATACCATCCGCGTCAGCTTGCACGTTCAAGAAAACGGCAGTAAAATTGGCTTGTTGCGCATTGATTTTAACGGTGGTGGGCACAAAATCCTGAGGTAACCAACAAATTTTTGCCGGAACATTTCCGCAAGTATGTGGGTAAGGAGTTTTCAGTCAAGGAACACCATATTCACTACTACGTTCAAGGGTACAAGCCGCTGGCATGGGCTATACCGTTGGTTGATGACGATTTTGCCATCAAAACCATAGAGGCTATCAACTTTAACCAAACATTTGCAGACATCATCAAATTGTTTGCGAAGGTAGTTAACATAGAAACTGTCATTACGATTAATTCTCTTTTGCTATGAAAGATGATTGGATTAGCGCCCGCATCAGCGAATACTATAATTGGCTCAAGGACAGGACGCAAGTTTCACGAGATAGCGAAACGGGCTGGCACGTAATTTCAACGCCTTTTATAGGCTTATTCAACGATACGATTGAAATCTACATAAAAAAAAGCGGCGAAAAAATCACGCTTTCTGACGATGGGCAGACTTTCTACAATTTGGATTTGTCGGGGTTCTCCATTTCGCGCTCCCTTATGAGGAAGGAGTGGTGCAATACGGTGCTGCTAAATTACGGGGTAACGCTTAATGACGATAACGAGCTTGTAACCGACGGAATGTTGAGCGATTTCTGCCAAAAAAAGCACAACCTAATTTGCGCCATTCTGGAAATATCCGATATGGCTATGATGTCTAAGCATACCGTTTCTTCGCTGTTCAAAGAAAATGTAAAAAATTTCTTCGACGAACAGAACATCATTTACACGCCACAGTTCATTGCCAAGGGAACTACGGGGTTAGAATTTACCTTTGATTTTCAAATTGCGGGGAAGAATTTTGAATTGGTTATCAAGTCGTTTAACGTCATTAGCAAGCTCAACGTTCCTAACTTCCTGTTTAGCTGGGATGACATTAAGCCGGCGAGAGAAAAAATATCGGGCAAATCGGTAAAAGGCTTGGCTATCATTAATGATGTTGATAGAGAGGTGAAGCCGGAGTTTATCGGGGCGCTTGAGAGCAGGGGCGCCGCAATAATGCCTTGGTCAAAGCGTCACCAACCGGAAATGTTGGAAAAGTTGAACGCTGCCTGACGCTATGATTTTATTAAATCGTTCCTGAAAGCTTTTCCTTGCCATCTCTGCCATTGCCGTAAAGCAAAAGCCACAAATTCTCTTGCAGGCAGCGCTTCCTCACATTACATTGGCCTGCCGCCGCCAAAGCCGCCTCTTTCGCGGAAGCGGGGACGGTTGCCGTCTTCGCCTTCGCTGCGCTTGGGAGGTTGCCCCTTCAGCCGGTAAATGAAGGTAACCAAAAAGTAGCGGGTGAGCACGTTGGAGGTGGCGTCCTCAATGTAGCTGGGCGTGATGCTGCGGTTTACGTTTTTATTCTGGTTGAGCAAGTCGTACACCGTCAGCCGGATTTCTCCCTGATTATTTTTCAAAAATTTTTTGCCGATGCTTGCATCAATTCGCAGGTACTCCTGATTGTAGGCTTCGGACAAGCCGCTGTACAGGCTGTAGTTGGCAACAACCTGCGGCGCAATTCCCAGCCACAGCTCGGCATACACCCTCCCCGATGCAACCTGCTGAAAGTAAGTATTGTCTTTTCGGCTTTGCAGCGTATTCATGGTGTTGTTGTAGGTAAAGTTGTAGGAGAACGTAAAATCCAGCTTTTCGCTAATGTTGCTGCCCAGCACCACGCCTTGGTTTACGCTGTACGTTTTGGCAATGTTTTTCACGCCGTTCACAAACCCCGGATTGTTGGAGTAGCCGCCGCGCGTGCTCAAGTTCAGGTTGCTCTTTATGAAGGCGAGCGGCAAGCCGAAGTTGATTTGCGCCCACGTGCTCCAATTTCCGTCGATGTTGACCGGCGAAGAAAATTGAGCGCCGGGGCTTAACCGCACCGAATCGTCGGCGGGCGAAAACACGATGGTATCCTTGTTGGAGTAGTTGGTAATGGCGTTGTTTGAGATGGAGCTGTTGGTGTTGGAGTAGCCGAGCATGGAAAAAAACGTGAGCCCGCTTTCGAGCGTAGTCTTATTGTAGCGGGCAAAAATGTTGTTGGAGAACGTTTGCTTCAGGTTTGGGTTGCCGGAGCTGATAAAGAGCGGGTCGGTGTTGTCGAGCACCCCTTGCAGCTGCGAAATGGAGGGTGCGCTGGTGGAGCTGCGGTAGAAGATGCGCAGCGCGTCCTGCCGCGTAAATTTGTACTCAAACATGGCGTTGGGCAGCACGCGGTAAAACTGCTTGTAAACCGACGGCTTCACGGGCAGCACCTGATGCCCGTCGAGGATGGCGGTTTCGCCGTTCACGCCCGCCATAACGTTCATTTTGTCGGTGTGGTAGCGGTAGGTAAGCCCCACCCGTTGCGTGAGGTAGTCGTTGTCGTAAATGTTGCTGTAGAGCGAATCAAGCCCATTGTAGAGCTGCGTAATGGAGTCCCGGTTGTAGGTTTTTTTGTTGCTTTCGCCGTAGGAGTAGTTCACGTCGTAGCTGAGCTGCACAAGCCCGTTGGTAGATACCGGCTCCGTGTAGATAAGCCTTGTGCTCCCCGACCAGTTGTCGGTAGGGTTGCTTGATTTTTGGTCAAGTATCAGCGTGTCGCCAATGCTTGTGGTGTTGCTCTGCCGGCTGCTTTCGCTTTCGCTGTTGTTGATGTTGTAGCGCACCTCTGCCGAAAACGTTCGCCCCGGCTTTGAGAGCTTTTGCCGCCACAAGAGCTCGTTCCTGAAGTTGAAAGCGTTGCTCTCCGAAGTGTTTTTTGAGGTGGCGCTGTTGAAGCGCTCCATGCCAGACCTACTGCTGCTCTCCGAATTTCTATCTTGAAAGCTCAGCCTCGGCGTGTAGAGCAACGATGTATTTTCGTTTGGCTTGTACTCCATGCGGAGGTTAAAGCGGTGGTTGTAGTTATTTGTTTCCGAATTGGACGTTGAGTTGTAGCGCTGCATGGAGTCGCTTCCTGCAACAATGTACTGCCTGAAGCGATCATTGTAGGCGTCGTTGCCGCTGACGTTGAGGAAGTAGCTACCCGTTACCTCCATTTTTTTGCCCCAATTATCGCTGTAGTTTAGCCCCACGGCCGTAGTGCTGGCTATCCCGCTGCCGCCTCCGCCAAAGTAAGCTCCGCCGCGCCTTCCGCCGCCGCTGCTGCTCACCAGGTCTTCTTCGGCAAACTGCCGCTGGTTGACGTTGTTGCTCATGCCCACAACCGAAAACCTTCGCTCGCCGCTAAACAGATTTATGTTTCCTCCCCCCGAGTAGCGCAAATCTCCTTCGCCTACTTTTTCCTGCACATCCTGCCCTACTCCGCCGTATAGCCGCCCAAACTGCCCCATGCGCCGGTCTTCTCGGGTTACAATGTTCAGCGTTTTTTCGGAGTTGCCGTCGTCAAATCCGGTGAGCTGCGCCTGGTCGCTCATGCGGTCGTACACCTCTATTCTGGAGATGGCGTCGGCGGGGAGGTTTTTGATGGCGATGGTGGGGTCGTCGCCAAAGAAGGGTTTGCCGTCCACCAGCACGCGCTTCACGTCTTCGCCCTGCGTTTTTACCGTTCCGTTTTCGACGGTAACGCCCGGCAGCTTTTTGAGCAGGTCTTCGGTGGTGGCGTCCTGCGACACCTTGTAGGCGTCGGCGTTAAATTCGGTAGTGTCGCCGCGCTGGGAGGCGCGCGCGGCGTTGCCCGTAACCTGTACGGCGTCGAGGTCAATAGATTCGGCGGCGAGGCGAATTTTGCCCAGATTTTTATCCTCGTCCCTGAGCGCTACCGTGCTCGACAGCTTTTTGTAGCCCAAGTAGGCGTACTCTACTCTGTAAGATTGAGCGGTAAGGTTTTCCACCACAAAAGCGCCGGTGATGGCGGTGGTAACGTAGTGGCGCTGGGTGCTGTCGCGCACGCTTATCACCTGCACCACGGAGCCTATCAGCGGCTCCCCGCTACGGCTGTCCACCAACGTTCCACGAATACTTGCAGCCTGTAGCTGCCCTGCAAAAAAAATACACAATACCCCTCCCGCTACACGCCGTAGCGCAAAATCTACTTTCCTGTTTATCACAAGTACAACAATTTAATAGTTACAAATTCAGGCTTAATTTACTTCTGTCGTTTCCGCAAAACGTTTATCAGCTCCATCTTGAACGATTCCTCTGCAACGTAGTACTTGAGCAGCTTTTGCGGCGAGAGTATTTTCTCCAGCTTGCCGTGATACTCGCGCACCAAGTTGGCGTCGTCCTGCACGTTTTCGACCAGGCGCTGCGCTATTTGCAGCGCTTTTTTGTCGTCGATTTTGTCGTGCTTTATTTTGCGGATGAGCTTGTTGCGCTCGCTGAAGAGGGCGTTGCGCTT
>JAISLN010000239.1 GCA_031290835.1 Prevotellaceae bacterium | reverse complement strand
GATTTTGATTTATAGGAGGGAGGTTGAGGGGCGCGTAGCGCAGCTTAAAATTCCAAATTTCATGGAGAACTTTTTTTAGCTACGGAGTGCGAGGAGAGGTGAAGGAGTAATTGAAAATGAGTATCTTTTTGGCATGAAAAAGGAAATGTACAAAGATTTCGCTAAGGTATTCTTGGATGTCATAAAGTACGTCATTACAGGTGTTATACTGTCGTCGTTCATTGGTCACATGGAAAGCACGTTGATGCTGTACGTGTACAGCACCGCTATTCTCGTTGGCGCATTGGGTTTATACTTGTTATTTTACAGAATAGGAGGAAATAGCTATGCTTGGAATTTATTTTGGCGCACTCGGGTTGGCCATAGTCGCCATTGCCGGTCTTGTAGCCGGACGCTTTTTTGACAACCAACCACAGCATCAGGAGAAGTAATAGTGGTAGCACCCTATTACCCTTGTTGCTTGGTTTAATTATTTCAAAATCTAATTGGCATGACAAACGCACTTACGGCTATATTTACGTTGTCTTCGCAATATTTGCTGTGCTGTGTTTTGCTGTCGTTAAGTAAGATAGCAGATCATCGTAACCGTTGCGGAGCATCCTTGTAGCTTGTTTGCATTGTTGAGGTATGGCTGCCCACCTTGAGGTGGGCAACATCTAACGATTAACCTTTATCGTTCCAGCGCCAGGAATTGTACCGGGCAGGCTCGGACAGTAAAGGTTTTATTTTTGTTCCGGTTTCATCGACAGGTAAGCCTTGCCAAACCCCCGATGCATACTGCCGGCAATCCTTTTCCTTTAGGAGAATGTAACATTTTTTTCTACAAAGTTTGCTCGGAAATTGAGGGCGAGGATGTACTTTTGTCCCACCCATAAACACAAACATTTTGCACGCTTCCATTCGACATAGTATTCCTGTATTGCCCATAGCGCCGATGGTGTTGGGGCTGTTTTTTGGTTGCGACTGTACGCCGACCAACCGCTTTGATGTGCAAAAAAACATTGTATCCTTAGGCGTTCCCGTGCATCAAATAAGCATCTACCCAACCATGCTCACCCCTTTTCTTGACGAAACCCACGCAGAGGAGGCAGCGCTGAAAAACTTTTTGAAAACGGTGGATAACGTCCATATCTACCGCCTACCGAACAGGGAGGCGCTCAACAGCTTTGCGGCGCGGCTGATAAAGTCGGCCTACGTGGAGCTGCTGAACGTAGAGCGGGACGGGCACTGCCTGACAATTTACGGAATGAAAAATCAGACGGAAATTATGAGCTCGCTGATTTTGCTGCTAAGCAAAATCAGCAAAGCCTCCCAGAGCGAAAACGAAGCCTCCTGCTACTGCATAGAAATGAGCGGCAGCATCAGCAAGCCGGAGCTGGCCGGATTGACCGACATCAACCCCGCCTTTTTTGACCACTACATCCGCCGCTTCAATATTCAGTTCTAACTTTTTTTGCTTCCATTTTTGCTTCCGATTCGAGGCTTCTTGCTACGAACATTTTCGGGAAAAAAAATGAATCCGTAATTCCCAATTATTTCCTACATTTACACCTCTTAAAAATTTACTGCTTTACAGGTATGAAAAAAATGAAGCTTTTGCTTGCAAGCTCCCTGCTTGCCTTTGGCGCTTCCGCTACGGCAGGCGGCGCCGCCACGTGGATTTGGTATCCGGGCGATTACGAAATTTGGCTGGCCAACAGCATGCAAAATCGGCGCACGGAGCGGAGCACGTTTTTCCCGCCGTTCTGGCGCATGGACAGCCACTACGTGCTGGTGGAGTTTTCAAAAGCGGTGGACTTGCCCGAGGGCGAGGAGGTGGAAATTTACGCCGAAGGGCGCTACAACGTCAAGCTGGACGGGAAGCTGCTGCCCGGCGAGCCCGGCAAGCTGAGCATCCCCGCCGGAAAGCACTCGCTCAACATCAAGGTGCACAACCAATCCGCGGCGCCCGCCATCCTAGTAAAGGGCAAAACCGTGGCGAGCGACGCCTCGTGGCTGGTAACCTTTGAGGACAAGGAGTGGATTGACATGTCGGGGAAGGCGTCGGACAAGTCGGGGACGATATTTGTGAGCGCCGGGTCGTGGAATTTCGACGACGCGCAGGCGCCTCCGTCGCAGTTTAAGCTCCCCACAACGCCGCGGGCGGCTGTTGCTACCGAGCGCAGGGCGCAGTCGGTGCTGGTGGATTTTGGGCAGGAAACTTTTGGGTTTCTGAAGCTGCACGGGCTGAAGGGCAAGGGAAACCTCGCCGTTTACTACGGCGAATCGAGGGAGGAAGCCCTCGACAAGGGCAGGTGCGAAACGCTGGACATGCTCTACGTAGATCACCCGCAGCCCGCCGACCTAGTGATGAGCGCCTCAAAGGCCTTTCGCTACGCCCACGTAACGCTCGACGGCACGCTGCTCACGGACAACGTAACGATGCTGTACGAGTACCTGCCGGAGGAGCACCGCGGCGCCTTTCGCTGTAGCGACGAGGAGGTAAACCGGATATGGGATGTTGCGGCGTACACCATGCAGCTGAGCGCGCGCGAATTTTTTATCGACGGCATTAAGCGCGACCGCTGGATATGGTCGGGCGATGCCAGCCAAAGTTTCCTGATGAACTACTACCTGTTTTTTGACTCGCCGTCCGTAACGCGCACGCTGTACGCCCTGCGCGGCAAAGATCCCGTCACAAGCCACATCAACACCATCATGGACTACACGCTGTACTGGTTTATGAGCATCCACGACTACTACCTGTTCACGGGCGACAAGCGCTTCATCCGGCAAATGTACCCCCGCATGGAAAGCCTGATGGCCTACGTGCTCGGCCGCCGCAACGCCAACGGAATGCTTGAGGGTCTCGACGGCGACTGGGTTTTTGTGGATTGGGCGGAGTTTGCCATGAGCAAAAAGGGCGAGCTGAGCATGGAGCAGCTACTCTTTTGCCGCAGCCTTGAGGCAATGGCGGTTTGCGCCGAAGTAGCCGGCGAAGGGGAAAAAGCGGCGCAGTACGCCGCCCTCGCAGGCGAGCTGAAGCCAACGCTGTTTGACAGCTTCTGGTCAAAAGAAAAAAATGCCCTTGTGCACAACCGCGTAAACGGCCGGCAAAGCGAGCAAATTACCCCCTACGCCAACATGTTTGCCGTGCTGCTCGGATACCTCAACGCGGCGCAAACGCAAGCCGTAAAGCAAAACGTGCTGCTCAACCCCAACGCGCTGAAGATTACCACGCCCTACATGCGCTTTTACGAGCTGGAGGCCCTGTGCGCCCTTGGCGAGCAACAGCGCGTGATGAAGGAAATAAAAGATTACTGGGGCGGTATGCTCAAGCTGGGAGCTACCTCCTTTTGGGAAAAATACGACCCGCGCGAAAGCGGCGCACAGCACCTCGCCATGTACGGCCGACCCTACGGCCGAAGCCTTTGCCACGCCTGGGGCGCAAGCCCAATCTACCTGCTCGGCAAGTACTACCTCGGCGTGCAGCCCGTCGCGCCGGGGTACGATGAGTTCAGCATCAGGCCCCACCTTGGCGGGCTGAAGTGGATAGACGGAAAAGTACCTACCCCCGGCGGCAGCATTGCCGTATATGCCGACGCAAAGGTTATAAAGGTAACGGCAGACGCCGGACGGGGATTTTTGTACTTCAGCAGCGCAAAAAAGCCAAAAACAAATATGGGCGCCGTAGAAAAAATCGGCGTCAACGAGTACAGGCTGATGATTTCGGAAAACAAAAAGGAATACGTGGTGCGCTGGTGAAATTTTAAATTTTAAACCGAGCGAAGCGTGAAGGGGCGACATTTTATTGTCTGGGTTGTGATTTTGATGATTAGCATGATAAAGTCCCTGTGGAACGTAGGCTTGCGCACAATATTTCGCGCTTCGCGCAATTACTCACTTTTTGTTTTCTTTTAAGGTGTTCGTGAGCTCGGTTCAAAATTTCAAAATTAGAATCTCAAAATCTTTTGGCATGAAAAATGTAGCTGCAAAATCGCTGTTGTCTTTTGCCGGAGCGCTGCTATGGCTGTCGGCCGCAGGCGCAGCCGAAATTTGGGTTTCGCCGCAAGGCTCGGACGCCGGGAGCGGCAGCCAACGCCAACCGCTGGCAACCCTGCGCACGGCGCTATTCAGGGCGCGGGAAATGCGCCGCCTGAAGCCGCAGGAGGTAGATTCCTGCGGCGGCATACGTATTGTGATGCAGGGGGGGACGTATTGGCTCGACGAGCCTGTGTTTGTTCGCCCCGAAGATTCGGGAACGGAGGGCAGCCCCACCACCGTTGAGGCGGCGCAGGGCGCAGCGCCGGTGCTGAGCGGCGGATTGAGCATCGGCCGGTGGCAAAAAGCCGGCGCAACGGCGGGGCTGCCGGCAACGGCAAAGGGCAAGGTGTGGGTTGCCGAGGCGCCCACCGCCGCCGGCCGCGCCGTGGACTTCCGGCAGCTGTGGGTAAACGGCAAAAAAGCTGTCCGGGCGCGCAGCGTGAACGATGCTGCCCACATGCAGCATATCCTCAAGGTGGACAAGCAGGAGGAAACGATATGGATTCCAACGCCAAGCGAGGGCAACCTTCGGCATCCGGCGCCCATGGAGCTGGTGATTCACCAAATGTGGGAAGTTGCCGTACTCCGCGTAAAAAGCATGACGGCACGGGGAGAGATGACCGCCGTGAAGTTTTATCAGCCCGAAAGCCGCCTGCAATTTCTGCATCCCTGGCCGCCTGCGGTTATTCAGCACGATTCGCTCGGCGGCAATTCTACCTTTTTTCTCACCAACGCCATCGAATTTTTGGATGCTCCGGGAGAATGGTTCTACGACGCCCGCGCGGGAAAAGTATTCTACTACCCCCGCCCCGGCGAGGACATGAGCACAGCGCAGGCGGTTGTCCCCCACCTCGAAACCGTTTTGCGCGTGGAGGGCACGATAGACCGCCCGGTGCACAACGTCCGCTTTAAGGGGATAAGCTTTGCGCACGCCACGTGGCTGCGACCCTCGCAAATGGGGCACGTGCCGCTGCAAGCCGGCATGTACCTCATAGACGCCTACAAGCTGAACCCTCCGGGAACGCCCGAAAAGAAAACGCTCGAAAATCAGGCATGGACGGGGCGTATGCCGGGCGGAGTAACGGTAAAAAATGCCAACAGCATCCTCTTCTACCGCTGCAAGCTTGAGCGAATGGCGGCAGCCGGGCTGGACTTGGTGGCGGGTACGCACCACAACGTTGTGGAGGGGTGCACGTTTCGCGACCTCGGCGGAAGCGGAATACAGCTCGGCTCATTTGCCGAAGAGGCGCTCGAAGACCACCTCCCGCTCAACCCCGCCGACGAGCGAACGCTGTGCCGAAACGAGCGAATTGCAAACAACCTCGTGGAAGACTGCGCCAACGAAGACTGGGGTGCGGTGGGCATTGCCGCCGGATTTGTGCGCGACGTGAGCATTGAGCACAACGAGGTGCGCGAGGTCTCGTACTCCGGCATTAGCGTGGGATGGGGGTGGAACAAGTCCGTCAGCGCCATGCGCAACAACCGCATACACGCCAACCACGTGCACCGCTACGCACGGTACATGTACGACGTGAGCGCCATCTACACCCTGTCGGCGCAGCCCGGCACAAGCATCACCGAAAACTATGTGCACGACATCTACTCGCCGGCTTACGTGCACGACCGCCACCACTGGTTTTACCTCTACACCGACGAAGGCTCGTCGTACATCACCGTAAAAAACAACCGGTGCCCTGCCGAAAAATTTTTGCAGAACGCCAACGGCCCCGGCAACACGTGGGAAAACAACGGGCCAATGGTATCGGATGAGGTGGTGAAAAATGCAGGGTTGCAGGAGGAGTTCAAAGATTTGCTGGAGTAGGAGAAGGTAGAAGTATAGAAGTATAGAATTGCAGAATTACAGAATTTACAAATGGCTTTGTTGCAACGATAATATTTAGCGAGTTCAGCGCGTTGTTTTATTTTGAAACGGCGGTTACGCTTAGCCCCGGAGGGGGTTTAACGTGGATAGCACCGAGCAAGCGAAGCGCAGCTCGGTGCAAAAAATCTTTCTCCGATTTCAGAGCTACGTAGTAACTCAATAACAGGTTTATAGGGGAGGGGAAGTTCGTTGCAGCAAAATCATTATCATTATAAATCATAAAAATCACCGTTCAGACAATTATGATGCGTTGGCATACCAAATCAAAGTTCAGGAAAGGATTGTTTTTTTCGCTTGCTTTTTTGTCCCTGCTTCCGGCTGGGGCGCAGGCTCAATACCGAAAAGCGTTTGCCGTAAGCGGCGGCGGCGGGCACGGGCTGACGCTGTGGGACAAAGGAGAAGTGTACCGCAGCAACCGCGCCGGCATAATGCAAATGGCGGAGCTAAGCCTCAAGGCGGGCTGCTACCTTACCCCAAGGTTTGAGCTGGGCGGCAGCCTGTCCGCCGTGGGCTACTACAACGCCGACGTGTCCGCCTTTGTCCTTAGCCTCACCACGCAGTACGACGTTACGCCCCGCCTATTTGTCGGCGTAGATGCAGGGTTGCCGCTCTCCATGGGGATTATAAGCGAAGGCGTGGTTGCCAATGCAGGCGCAGGCTACCGGCTGTGGCAGCACAGCAGCGGATGGTCGCTCAACGCCTCGCTCGCCTACCGCTTTATGGATTACGCCTGCCTGTGGGATAAGCCCTACGTCAGCTCCCCAATTTACGAGGAGCGCTTCAACCACGGGCTGTTTGCGGGTTTCCGCCTCGAGTACACGTTTGCCTCCACCCTGCCGCAGGGCGAACGGGAGGTCATGTCGCGCCGCCAAAAGCGCAAAGAGTATTGGATTGGCGAAATAATCAGGATGCTTTTTGACTTGGGGTCAAGCGCCGCCAGTAGGAGCGAATACTAAAGTTTCGCAGCTTGCCACCCGCCCTTTTGCCGCGCCACAATCCGCCGCGCCTTACGCCATGAGCGCTCAAAACTCTTCGTCAAAGACAATAATGACGTCGCTGCCGCCGCTCTCGTCGCTGCCGGTGGCGGGCTTGGCAGATTTGGCGGGCTTGGGCTTGGCGGCGGCGGCGCTGCTCTTCTTTGCGGCGGCGGCGGGCGGCAGCTGCTGCGCAAGCTGCCCGCCCTTGCCTGCCGACGACGACGGCGTACGCACGCGCCCCGCCCCCGAAAAATATTTGCTCCAGTAGGTGTTGCCGAGGTCGGCAACGCTCACCCCCTTGGAGGTGGAGGCGTGCAGAAACTTACCGTTGGCCAAGTAAACGCCAACGTGCGACACTTTTTTATCCTTTATGGTAAAAAAGAGCAGGTCGCCGCAGGCAAGGTCGCCCTTTTTTACGCGCTTTGCCTGTTTTGCAATGGCGCTCGTTGATCGCGGGAGGGTAATGCCGTAGGCCTCCCTGTAAACGCTCCCCACCAGCGCCGAGCAGTCTATGCCGCTGCGGTTTTGCCCGCCGTAGCGGTAGGGCACGCCCAGCCACTCCGCCGACGCACGGATGAGGCTTTTGTCCTCCGTCCCGTCAAAGCTCACGCCCATTTTTTTTGAGTAGCTACGGTAAAAATCGCCGTCGGCTTGCTGCGCGGGTTGCCGTAGCGTGGCGCATCCCGAGCCGAAGAGCTGCGCCGCCAGCAAAAAAATCGGCAGCCTCATCAGGTACATGTTTCGCTTCTTTTTCATGGGTTAAAATTGAAAGTAAATAAACGGTTGCAGCTCCGACGACGAAGCTTGGTAGATGCAAAATACAACCAGCAGCACCGCCAATATCTTCGCCACATCCGGCAATCCGACGAAAACCTCGCGGTAGCGGGCTTTGAGCTTTTGCGGCAAAAAGTGGATTACGTACGCCGCCAGCATCAGCCCAAATATCAGGCCGTAGCCCGATACTATTTCGGGAATGGCGCGGAGGTTGAACTCAGCGCCAATGCGCCATATAAAATCCAGCGCCAGCGATACGTCGTCCGCCCTAAAAAATATCCACGTGAAGCACACAAAGTGAAAGGTGAGCAGGGTGAGCACAAATCGCGGCAGCCTCACCTTTCCCCACGGCAGCGCGGCGCGGCGCTCCCCCCAAAACCTGCCGGCGGCGAGGGCAAGCCCGTGCAGCCCGCCCCACGCAATAAACTTGTAGCTTGCGCCGTGCCACAGCCCGCCCAGCAGCATGGTGAGCATCAGGTTGAGGTAAGTTCTGCGCTTCCCCTTTCGGCTTCCGCCAAGCGGAATGTAGAGGTAGTCGCGCAGCCACGACGAAAGCGAAATGTGCCACCGCCGCCAAAAGTCGCGCACGCCGGTAGCGCAGTACGGCGAGTTGAAGTTGAGCGGCAGCCGAAACCCCAGCAGCAGCGCCACCCCGATGGCAATGTCGGTGTAGCCCGAAAAATCGCAGTAGATTTGAATGGCGTAGCCGTACCCCCCCATGAGCAGCTCAAAGCCCGTGTACAGCTCGGGGTTGTCAAAAACGCGGTCCACAAAGTTGAGCGAAATGTAGTCCGAAATGGCAATTTTTTTCACCAGCCCGTTCAAAATCAAAAACACGGCGCACCACATTTCGCGCCGCGTAACGCTGTACTTTTGGTATATCTGCGGAATGAACTCCGCCGCGCGCACAATGGGACCCGCCACCAGCGAGGGGAAAAAGGAAACGTAAAACCCAAAGTCGATGATGCTGCCAACGGGCTTCACCTTGCGCCGGTAAACGTCTATCGTGTAGCTGAGGATCTGAAAGGTGTAGAACGAAATTCCTATGGGCAGGATGAGGCTGTCCGCGTCGAACTTTTCTGCGCCGGTAGCCATGTTCACAACCGCCGAAAAAATGTTTACCACGCGGCACTGTATTCCAAAAAAATCGTTGATGATGGAGGTAAAAAAGTAGGCGTACTTGAAGTAGGCCAGCAAGCCGAGGTTGACGGTAACGCTAAGCGCCACCAGCAGCTTGCGGGCAAGAGCGCGGCGGCTGCCGTAGATGGCTTTGGCGAGGTGAAAGTCGAGCGTGGTGGAAAAAAGAAGCAGCAAAAAGTAAATGCCGCTCGATTTGTAGTAAAAAAAAATGCTGAAGCCAAGCAGGTAGAGGCTCTTGGCGAGGTGCGTTTTTTTGTAGATGAACAGGTAGCCTGCCAGCAGCACGGTGAAGAAAATCCAAAACGACAGCCTCGTAAAAATAATCGCAGAGCTTTCGTGGTAGGTAAAAATTTCCTCCAATATGCTGTAAATATCCATCTGTCCTCAAAAGTTACTTGGAGGTTGCATTTTCGGCGAGCGAGGCGGCATCTGCCGCGTGCATAGCGATGTATCGCCTGACGTCTCGCGAAAATGAGCGGTACATTAGCTCCGCCAGCAGCGTTGCTCCGGCGTTGCTGAAGTGGCAAAAATCTTTGGTGGCAAGCATAGGCCGCGCGTAAGCCCACGAAATGATGGAATTTTTTCCGCCCATTGCCTCGTAGGTATCCCAAAACGCGCAGCCGGCCCTGAACGCCGCCTGCCGCTGCGCGTTGCGTATTTTTACAATGTTGGGGTACGAAGCCAGCACGCCGCTACTCCGCCGCGCCATGTCCGACACCCCTACTACGAGTATGTTGACCTTTGGCGCCAGCTGCTTTATCAGCGCCAGCTGCCGGTAGAGCTCCTCCTCATAGGCGCTGTAGCTCTCCATAACCTGCGGCACCACGTTGGCGCCAAACTGCATGATGATGAGCTTTGCGCCAATGAGCCGGTAGCTCTCCCCAAGCAGCAGCTCGTTTGCCTTAACAAAGTCAACGCCGGAGCTACTGCGCAGCGGAATATTATCCACCGCCACGCCGGCGCCGTAGTCCAGCGCAAGCCCGAATATTTCGGGGCAGCCGCTTCCGCGAAAGTGCAGCGTGAGGTTTTCACGGCTTTGCTTCATGTTGAGGTTGATTTCCTGCAGGCCTTCGTTGGGTTGTATGGCGCTTGAAAAAATTGTTTTTGAGGGCGTTTTTACCTCCAAGAATATCGGCGCATGGGAGTTTGTCAGCAGCAGCTTTACCCGCGAAAATTTAAGCGCCGGATACGACCTGATGGCGCGGCGCTCTATCTTTATCCACGCCGTTTTTTGTTGCCTTGCCGGAAGCCTCACGCTCGATAGCAGATGCCCCACGCGCAGCGGCGTAGAGCGCTTGTACTTCACCGCCGGAACGGAGTATTCCCATCCGGGGGACATGGAAATTTTCACCGTTGGGTTAATCGGTATTTGCGGGTTGAGCGCCACGTAGCCTACTCCGCCGCCGCCAAACTCCTGTTGCAGGCGGTCGCGCAGGTACGCGGTTACTCTGTCGGCCTCCAGCTGCGAATCTCCGTAGTGCAGGATGCGCACCAGCTCGCGGCTGCCGGTGTGCAGCGCCGCAAGCTCCGCCATAATATCGTGCAGGGCGTTTTCCTTGCCCTGCGGGTACTCAATGGGCTGCACCGGCAGCGCGCGCACTTGCTCGGGCGTGCACTTCGCCGGCAGCGCCGATTTTTCGACCTGCTCCGGCTCGTTGGCAAAGTTGGAAAAGCCCTGCTCGCTACAGTCAATGGTAAACGCTACCCTGACGTTGCGCTCCGACAAGCCAAGCGCGTCCTGAACGGTGGGAAAAGTGAGCGTAAAGTGCGGCGACAAGCGAATGCCTCCCGCAGGAAAAAGCAGGCAGGTAAAAAGCAGCAGGGAGAAAACCAAAATCATCCCCGCCAGAATTTCGGAAAGACGTATCGTTTCGTCGGTTTTTACAAGATACATGCTACATACGCAACAAAAGATTTTTACCCGATTTTTTTAATCTTGATGGTTTGCCCCGGCACTATTTTGGTGGTGTTGCTCA
Source organism: Prevotellaceae bacterium (assembly GCA_031290835.1). GTDB lineage: Bacteria > Bacteroidota > Bacteroidia > Bacteroidales > UBA932 > JAITMY01. The sequence goes on along the minus strand of JAISLN010000239.1, from coordinate 3,681 downwards.
GGTTGTTTAGCGACATCAAGTCTGAGGGTGTAATACCCAAATATTTATACTGCTGCGAAATGCTCCAGAGCGTATCGCCCCGCTTTACTTCGTAGTAGAGAAAATCGCTCTGCTGTCCGGGGGAGGCGTTCGGCGCGGCTGTTTTCTTGCTTGGGCTTGTGCTCTGCGCCGTGAGCCGCGCCGCCTTGCTGGGATTTACGTACACGTTCAGCTTTTGCCCTTCTCTGATGTAGCTTGAGCGCAGCGCGTTCCACTGCCTGAGATCTTGCACGCGCACGCCGTAGCGTGAGGCAATAGCGCCAAGCACATCTCCTTTTTTCACGCGGTGCACGATTTTTGTTTTTCCCGCAGGAACGTAAGCTGTAAATGCCACCGGCGCAACCATTGTTTTGGGGTTGTACTTGTCGGCGTCATGCAGCGCTATTTTATCCGCCTTGTCGATGTAGGTGTTTACGTATTCTACGGGCAGCTTGAGCGTGCAGGTGCGCTCGTTGCCGGGCACAATGTCGCGCCGGTACTGTGGGTTGAGGTCGCGCAGCGTTGCCACCGAAATACCCGTAACCGCCTCAATCTGGTCAAAGTGCATCCACTGCCTTACGTGCACCGTATCGTAGCTGAAGTATTTTTTGAAATCGTACTTGGGCACTTTTAGCCCGTGCTCCTTGCTGTAGTTCATCATGTAGGTAGCGCCGATGAACGCCGGCACGTAGCCGCGCGTTTCGCGGGGGAGGTAGTGGTAGATGCCCCAGAAGTCGTGGCGGCCGGAGCGGCGGATGGCTTTGTTTACGTTGCCCATGCCGCAGTTGTAGGCGGCAATGGCAAGCGTCCAGTCGTTGTAGGTGTTGTAGAGGTCGCGCAGGTGGCGCGCGGCGGCGTGCGTTGCCTTAATCGGGTCGCAGCGGTCGTCCACCGTGGAGGTTACGTTAAGCCCGTAGAGCCTGCCCGTGCTGTATATAAACTGCCACAAGCCCGTAGCGCCTTTCCACGACACAATGCGCGGATTGAGCGCCGACTCTATCACCGCAAGGTAGCGCAGCTCCAGCGGCATGCCGTACTGGTCTAATATTTGCTCAAAAATCGGGAAGTAGTACTCCGACAAGCCGAGTATAGCCTCTGCCTTGTCGCGCTTATCCTCGGTGTAGAGCTGAATGTAGCGACGAACAATGCTGTTGAACGGCAAATCAATCACCGAGTGCAGGCGCTTGAGGCGCGCAATGTACATCGAATCCGTCACCACGGCGGGGAGCATCGGCTCGTCGGCAATCATCTCGGTAGCGGTTGCCATTTCGTCCGGCTCCACAGCGGCGGTATCCGCGTCAAGATCGTCGGCTATTTCGCCGAGCATGTTGTCAACCGCTGCCGTTTGGGGAGCGCGGCCATACGCTTTTGTTGTTGCCCGCAGGTTGGGCAAAAGCCAAAGCATCAAAAAAACCGAAACAAGAATACGCATCATCATCATCATTAAAATTATTTTTAGGTTGTCATTTAAAATGTCAGGCTAAAGGTCAACCCGACATGCGCGTTGGAGCGCATCGTGGAGGCGTAGCAGCCTTCCGTGTAGGGTTGCAGCTTAAGCGATAAATCGTTGCTCACATCGTAGGTAAAAAAGTGTGCATCTACCGTGGCGTCAAGGATATTTATGCCGTAAAAAAGTATGGTGAGGATAATAAAAAAATCCCTATCGCGGCGGTAGATATTTTTGTAGTACTGCAGCCTATCTATGGGCACATCCTGAAAGGCGCTGTACAAGTTACTTTCTATCTCCGCCTTTTTCGCCTCATACTCCGGGTCGTCCGATTTGAGCTGCGCAGCGGCATACCTCACGTTGTAGGCGTCGAGGTACAGCTTGTACCGAAAATTGTTGCTCTGAATGAAGTACCCAAACGCGGCAAATCCTCCGTAAATCACCGGGAGCTTCCAGTAGCGCTGGTTGTAGGCTTGCCCCAAGCCGGGCAGCAGCGCAGAGTACAGCGCTGCGCGCGACGGCGGATGCGCCACGCTATCCTTAGCCTGAACTTCCTGCCCGCAAACCGCCTGCGGTAGAAGCATTGCCGGCGCAAGAAGCGCTACTACAGCATATCTTTTCACCTCATATAAAAAATTTATATGCCTCAAAATTCCACGCTGTGTGTTGTCATTCCGTTTTTGGGCTCAAAAGCGAGCTTAGCTTTTCGATGACGTTCCGAATATCGTCATCTGTTTTCAGCTCAACGGTGAGCTTGGCGCCGCCGTTGGCTCCGCGCTTAATGTTCACCTTGCCGCTAAAGCATTTTTCCACCTCCTCCACCAGCTTAACCACCAGCTCCGACGCCTTGTTTTCGTCTTCGGCGGCGGGCTGCGGCTTTTCCGCTTTCGGCTTGCCCAGCGACTTCACCAGCTCCTCCACCTGCCTCACCGACAAGCCCTGGTCTACTATTTTTTTGGCTATGCTCACCTGCTGCGTAACGCCGCTAAGGCCTATGAGCGCGCGCGCGTGCCCCATGGAGATGAGCTGCTCGCGGATGGCCAGCTGAATTTCCTCCGGTAGCTTCAGGAGCCGCAGGTAGTTGGCCACGGTGGAGCGCTCTTTGCCTACTTTTCGGCTGATTTCCTCCTGCGTGAGGTGCAGCTCGTCTATCAGCCGCTGGTAGCTTAGCGCTATTTCTATGGCGTCGAGGTCGGTGCGCTGAATGTTTTCTATCAGCGCCATGAGCAGGCTGTCGTTGTCGTCGGCTTCGCGCACGTAGGCGGGGATAGCGTCGTGGCCAAGCATTTTTGACGCCCGGTAGCGGCGTTCGCCGCTAATGATTTGGTATTTGTCCTTGTCCACAACGCGCACCGTGATGGGCTGTATAATCCCCAGCTGCCTGATGGATTCGGAAAGTTCCGTCAGCGAATCTTCGTCGAACTTGGAGCGGGGTTGCTGCGGATTTGGCTCTATTTCTGCCAAGGGTATTTCTTTTACCAGCTCCGATTTTACGGCGGGTACCGGTCGCCCCGCGCTCGCCACAGGGCCGGGCGTAACCACCTGGCTTTGCAGCAGCGCATTAATGCCGCGACCTAAGCTTTCTTTTTTTGCCATGAATTTTTCTATCTCTGTTTATTTTCGTTGCTAATGTTGGTTGCATCGTTGCGCTGCAAAAATTCGCGGGCAAGGTTCATGTACCCTATGCTCCCGTTTGACTGGGCATCGTAGAGGATGACCGGCTTTCCAAACGACGGGGCTTCGCTCAGCTTTACGTTGCGCGTGATAATGGTGTCAAAGGCCATCGTTTCAAAGTGGGTGCGCACCTCCTCCACCACTTGGTTGGCAAGCCTCACGCGGGCGTCGTACATGGTGAGCAAAAATCCTTCGATGGCAAGGTTGGGGTTGAGCCGCCCCTGCACCATGCGAATGGTGTTGAGAAGCCGGCTCAGACCCTCGAGCGCAAAAAATTCGCACTGTATGGGAATAATTACCGAGTTGGCTGTTGTTAGGGCGTTGAGCGCAATAAGCCCCAGCGATGGGAGGCAGTCGATAAAGATGTAGTCGTACTCATCCCTTATCGGCGCAATCACGCTGTTCAGCACGCTTTCGCGGTTGGGGCGCTCCACCAGCTCCAGCTCCGCACCTACAAGATCTACGCGCGACGGCAGCAGGTGCAAGCTCTTGAGCTCGGTTTGCAGAATTGCGTCGCGCGGGTTGACTTCATCAACCATACA
>JAISLN010000238.1 GCA_031290835.1 Prevotellaceae bacterium | reverse complement strand
ACTCCGTTAGTGGAGGCGAGGGTAACATTCTCAATGCCTGCCGTTTTGCTTACCGTTACCTCAAACGTCTTGATGGAGGCGGAAAGGGTAATGCTCGTATCGGAGGTTATCTTCAAGCTTACCGTCTGTTCAGAGTTGGCGTAAGGCTGATTGCTGCCCAGCTGCACTTTTGGGTTAGTGTAGCCTGTTTTGAGGGTGTAGGTAAGCGCAAAGGTGCTGTCGTATTTTACGGTGTAGGGACTTGCGTCGCCGCTTACCCCGCTTGTTGGGGTAAGAGCGTATCCCGCAATGCCATCACCGGCTATAACGGTAACCCGGAACGTTTGTATCTCGGCGAGCACCACGATGCTCATATCGGCGCGTACATTTGCCTTGCGCCATGTATAGGCGCCGCCGGAGGAGGACAAGCCGTCTTCGCTAAGGCTGCCGTTAACGTAAACCTTGGGGTTGACGTAGCCCGGATGCAAAGAGAAAGTAAGCGTAACGGTGCTGTCGTAGCTGACCTGATGATTGCCGCCGGCGAGGCTCGGCGTGCCGCTCCCTATCGTAAGCGTAGATAAATCGCCTTTGATACCTGTGCTGTCCTTTACGGAAACCGTAAACTTCTGTATTTCGGATGTAATCCGAATGGTGGTATCGGAGGTTACCGCGCCAACCGTTACGGTATAGACGTTTTCGGATGGGGTTGGCGTGTAGGGGGCGTTGCCGCCTATTTTCACCTGCGGATTTACGTAGCCTGCCTTCAGGCTAAAGCTAATGCTGTGCGCACTGCCATACGCTACGCTATCCACGCCGGGCGTTGCCGTATTGTTCGCAGTGGTAACGCTTATGCCGGCGTCGGCAATGGTGGTAACCCTTAGTATCCTCCGGCTTGCCGTAATGCTGACGGTGGTATCGGTAGTTACTTTTCCGATGGTCAGCGTGTAGGCGCCTTCGCTATTGACGAGCGCTACCGGAGCTCCGTTTACCGTTGCCACGGGGTTTTCGTGGCTTGGCGCTACGCTGAAGGTAATTGCAAACGGTTTTTCGTACGATCCATCGTAGCTGTAGGGCGAACTTCCCGCTGTTGCCGGGGCTGTAATGGTAATAAACTCTGTGGCGCTTACCGTTACCTTTGGCCTGTCGGTTGTGATTTCTACGCCGATGCTGTCCGCCAACACGTTGTGAATGGTCAGGGAGTAGCCGTCTGCGATTTTAACGGGCGCGGGAGGCGCAATTGGCGCACCGCCTACGTGGTGTATCTTCACCTCCTTAATTCTGTAATTTTCTGCAAGCGTGAAGTTTACGTTAAGGTCTTTGCCTCGGAGATGGGAGAACGGCTGTGCGGCAGGCGCAGGCGAAGTAATGGTAACATGCTCGTCGCCTCCGGCCGTAACCTTGCTGTAGAAGCTGGTAAGCCCCAAATCGAACTCGGCGATGGATACGCCCGACCCGCTGCCGTAAGCTTTGTACTCCAGCTTAACGTAGCGATAGGCAGCCGTCGTGAAGCTCTTGGTAGTAGTAGCGCCACTACCGGTTGTGAGCGTAACGTCTGCCGCTATGGGCGTAAAAGTAGCCCCGTCGTTGCTTCCCAAGAGGGATACCTTAGTGGCCCTGAGGTTAGTACTGCCGCTGCTTGGCTGAGTGTAGGTAAAGCTGTTGAACGCCAAGGTGTCGTGGAAATCAATGGTAAAACCGCCGTTAGCCGTTTTATTACTTGAAGTAAACAGAGTTGTGTCGCTACCGTCAATGATATTCTCCTTATAGTTTGTGCCGCTTACTGTAAGGCTATTGAGTATGATTGTCCAGTTTTTCTTGCTCAGCTGTTGGGAGCCTGTTTCCTTGATACCCTTCAAGGGTAGCGGCGCCCACGCGGGCAGCGCTGTTACGTCATTCACCGCCATAAGGTCTGCTACGGTTAGCGAATTGGGCAGCGAAGAGGAGATAGTACCTGCCGATATGGCGGCATCTATAGTGGCGTTCATCGCGCTTTTCTTGGTGTTGTCCGTTACGCGGATACCCCATTCGTCAAAGTAGCCGCGGAGGTCGTAGCCGGTAGCCTGCGAGGCAACCCGTATCAGGAAAGCTTTTCTGTCTTCGTCGTACAGCTCAAAGCCATCATTGCTATACGCAGGGTTGGGAGCGGGGTACAGCTCGCCTGCTTCTCGGGTAAGGCGATGCAGGCGGTGGTAGAACTCGTCGCCAAAGACGAGAAACAGCTGCTCCCATACCATAAAGCGTAGCGTGTGGCTATCCAATCCGTTTGTCGTCTCTGGGGCGTTGCTCTTTGGGTAAACCCTTTCGGCTTTTGGCAGAGCGAGGTAGCCGCCTGCACTTCTTGCTGTTGTCCAGTCTCTTGCCGGTATGCGGTTAAACGGTTTATTGAAGCGGTTTTTCATAATATCCCTGATAACCACGTAGGAGTAGATGTTCACGGTTGCCTCCGAGGCGTCGTCTATAAAGTAGTTCGACTGCTGGTGCTGGTGCCCTATTTCGTGCGCCAAGCCCCAAAGGTAATTTGTAACGTAAAATTCGCTGAACGTGCCAAAGGGCTTGAGGAAGTAGTGGGAGTTTTCGCCCGTAAAGTGAATGTAGCCAAACGCGCTGGCGGAGGCAAATACGCCGGGAATACCCTCGTATTCGAGCCCCGCATGCCTTATTCCGCCCGACAGGCGGTGGTGTACGGCGTTAACGTCGTCGTCGTCCAAGCCGCCTATGCTATCCTCCAAGGCGAGAAGCCTGTCCATGTCGTTCAGCCATTGCTGCTTGCTGATGGACATAGAGTTTTTGAGCGCCGAGCTGCGCGAGGGTACCACCACTATGTAGTCGGACTCCAGCACTGCGCTGGGAGCCGACTGATACCTGTTCATCATGGCGGCAAACTCATCTTCGGTGGTAACGCCAAGAATGTAGCGCGGCACTCGCTTTAGCACTTTGCTGCCGTCGGAGAAAATTACCTTTACCTCGCCGGTTGGCTTAATGCCCTCTCTGGAGGAGGTGTATTGCAGCCAAATCATCCCGCTTTGGTTAGCGGTAATGTTTTGGTCTGCGCTGGTCAGCGTTATTTTCTGCGTATTTTCATTGTAGTATCCGTACGTTCCGATGTAGAGCGTAGGCTTTTCCGTTTCGCCCGAAATGGCCTCGGTTACGGTTTCAAATTTTACGGTAAATTTTTTATTCTTTTCTACGTAAAATCCTGTTGGCTGCCGGTCATACTTTTTTTGCATGTGGCCAAGGCGCTTCATTTCTCCAACCATATTTGGCGTTTGCTTAAGCGCTACTGTCATCGGGTAGAGCGTAGCGGGATTTTTGCCTTCGCCAACGCCGGCCTCTCCCGTGCTGCCGTCTGTGGCGGAAATAGCTTGCAATACGCCTGCTGACTGGTTTGAAGTAACCCCGCCGTTATCCGTTGCCGACACCTTAAAGGTGTAGCTGCTGCCGGCGTACAGGTAGCTCACCGTGTAACTGGTACCGGAGGTCAAAGGCTCCGTCCATGAGTAGGAGTAGGGGGAGTTTTCGGTTACGTGAACGTTGTAACCCGCTACTGTACCATCGTCGGTTGAGGCACTCCACGAAAGCTTCACGGAGGCGGTGCCGCCCTTTACCGCAACGCCGTCTATCTTAATGTTTTGCGGTATTGAGGGAGGCTCACCGTTGAGGGTGGTAACAACATGCGCCTTTCGCGGAGTTTTGAGCGAAAATTTCCCGTCTGCGCCAAATGCAGCCATTTGCACTACATACGTCGCTCCCGGAGTAAGACCGGATACCGTACAGGTGGTTGCGTCGCTCGCCACGGTATCTACCGGCCGCTTGTCTATGTAAATGTAGTACCCTTCCGCAGGTACGCCGCCCGGAGCAGCCGTCCATAGCAGCGCAATGCTGGTGTTGTTTGGCGTTGCGCTAATGATTTCCGGCGTATGGGGCGCGCCTGCGTCTATTTGCCGCTCGTAGGCGCCAATGTCTATGGTGTCGCCTACTATCCTTTCCCCGCCTGCAAAGTCTGTTGCGGGAATAGCGGCGTCGTCAACATCGCAGCTGCCTTCGTCTTCGGCAATGCTGCCCGGCATTGTCCCCCAATTTTCGCCGAAAATGGCGGCGCTGTCGGAGCTTACGATGCAATTTGTTAGAGTAAGGTCGGCATATTCCCTGTCAATAATGTTGTTGTTGAACTTTGCCGCCAACGACGAAGATGGAAGGTAAACGTTTTCCACCGTCCCTGTGCTTGTATTGATGTTGTTCCAGAAGATAGTGTTGTACACCTGCTGTTCCGTATTGGCAAAATATACTCCTGCTCCGTACTCCGTTGCGCGGTTGGCAGCTATGGTAAAGTTGACAAACCTTGCGTTCATTCCATACTCAACGCCGCTAAACGAAACGCCTCCGCCATGGGTCGCCGTATTGTTCACCACAACGCAGCCGTGGATGTTGGAAGAATACGCATTACGAAGAAAGACGCCGCCGCCGCTATAGGCAGTATTTCCCTCAATCAGGCAGCTGTAAATCTTCCCGGTGTTGTCGGTTGCACCTTGATAAAAAAATATTCCTCCCCCGCAGCCTGCCTGCGATTCGGCGTCGGTAGGCGCTGTAGGACTTGCATGAGCGGCAACATTATTGCGTATTTCGCAGTTTTGAAGTATTTTATTGCCCTCAAAATAGACTCCACCGCCGTTGTTTCCTGTATTATTTTGTATCAGGCAGGAGTCAATAACAAAGGAGCCATACGCTACTGTTCCCCCTAAAGCTATTCCGGCGCCATTAACAGTACTGCCTGCTGAGCCGAAATTCTGCACTATACAATTCTTTACGGAAACATGCAAGCTTGGTAGTGCTGTGCCGACATGCCAGTAAATTCCCCTGGCGTTATAGCTGTTCCCGTCCAGCGTCAGCCCGTTTATGCTTATGGTTGTGTCGGCAGGTACGGATGCAGGATTGTCGATGTAAAATATGTTGTTGCTCGCTGCATTCCGCAAGGTTGTTGGATGGGTAAACTCCCAGCCTTTCCCGTTTGGTGTTTTTGCTCGCTCGCCAATGGAATTTTCCGTGCCGGCAAAACCTCCGTAAAACGATACTAACTTGCTCGCCATGTTAAGTGCGTCGGTAATGCTGTAATCTCCTCCTGCAATCCAAATTTCGTCGCCTGCTGCGGCAGCATCGTAGGCAGCCTTGGGGCTTGCCTTCAGGCGGTTAAAGGGTTTTTCTACCCAGCTGCTCCCCACATACCATACCTTGTCGTTACCATCCGTATTGGTGGTAGAGAAGCTGCCGGTGGCTGCGCCGGCAGAAATATTGCTTGCCCAGTCAATGGATCGTACCGATATGCTATGCGAAGTATTTGCTGCTAAGCCTGTTAACAGGTGTAGGATGGTTTCGCTACCCCGCAGGCTTGCATCCAACTCCGCCAGCGTTACTGTGTCAACGGCGGCGTCGCCCACAAAAATGACGTAGCCTTTCAAAAGAATATCGTCGGTGCTATTGTTGCTCCACTCCAGCGTAAGGGTGGTTTTACTTGCGCCCTTTAGCGCGAGGTTGGCAGGAGCGGTAGGAGGAGTGTAGTCGCCGTTGTATTCGTAGGGTCCAATGTCTATGGTGTCCTTTACCCTGGGGGTGCCTGCATAGTCAACCTCGGGAAGCGTAAAGTTACCGCCCAGCGCTGTTGTACCTTTCTCCACGCCGGGTGAAAGGCGTAAGGTTGCCCAATTTTGCCCGAAAATGGCGGCGCTATCGGAGGTAAAGATGCAGCCGGACGCGGCGGTAATGCCATAATCCGTGTCAATAATGTTGTTGCTGAAAGGCTCAGGTTTGCAGTCTTTATAAGAAAAAATGTTCTCCAAAATGCTTTCATACACGTTATTATAAAAAATACTGTTGTACACTCCTATGCCCCCTTTATTAAAGCATATTCCTGCACCGTTTACAGCATAATTGTTGGCAATGGTAAGGTTGGAGATTTTTGCAATGACAGGATCAGTACCATCGCTGTGAAAATAAATACCGCCGCCATCGGCAGAAGCTCTGTTATTCACCAAAATACAGTTATGTATATTGTACCTAGTGCTAACATTTCTTACGTATATTCCGCCGCCATCAGCAGCATCAGCAGTATTTCCGTCAATCAGGCAGCCGGTAATGGTAAGCCCTATACCGTCGGCAGCAGTACCCTGAAAAGCATATATTCCTCCGCCGCTACCTGAGGCGGTGTTATTTCGTATAATGCAGCTCTTAATGGTTTTGGCGCCCTCAACGTACACGCCTCCGCCGTTGCTTCCCACATTATTCTCTATCAGGCAGGATTCAACAACAAAAGATGAGTAGCTTGCCGTTCCTTTAAGATATAGGCCACCGCTATACCCGCTGCTTGTATTGTCAAAGTTTTTTATCCAACAATTTCTTACGGAAATAGCTAAGCTGCTCAAATTGGTGCTACCAATCCAGAGCAATCCGCTGTTATTATCACTATATCCTTCCATCACTAATCCATCCAAGGAAAAGTTGGTTGCCGCTGTAGATGCAATATTCCAGACGTAAAACATGCCACCGGCGAAACCTGCTGTTTGCTTCAAGACGGTTGGATGGGCAAACTCCCAGCCTTTTCCATTTTCCACTTTTACTCGCTCGGTAATGAAACTTTCCGTGCCGGCAAAGCCGCCGTAGAATGACACTAATTTTGTCGTCATATCAAATTTGGAGGTGATGTTGTAGGTCCCCTCCGCAATCCATATTTCGTCGCCTGCTGCTGCGGCATTGTAGGCATCGTAGAGGCTTGCCTTCATGCGGTTAAAGGGTTTTCCCTGCCAGCTGCTTCCCACATACCATACCTTTTCGCGACCGTCCGTGTTGGTGGTAGAGAAGCTGCCGGCAGCTTCGCCGACAGAAAGATTGTTTGCCCAGTCAATGGCTCGCACCGATATGCTGTACGAAGCACTTGGAGCTAAGCCGGTTAAAAGGTAGCGCATCCTTGCGCTATCCAAGAAATCTTCATTCAAGCTTGCCAGCGTCATCGTGTCGGTGGCAACGCTGTTCACAAAAATGACGTAGCCTTTCAAAAGGATATCGTCGGTACTCTTACCCCATTCGAGCGTAAGGGTAGCTTTGCTTGCGTCCGTTAGCGTGAGGGTTGTAGGATCGGTAGGGGGAGTAACGTCACCGATAACCTCATACTCGTATGGCCCAATATCTATGGCGTTGCCCAGTACCCTGGGGTTGCCTGCATAGTCAACCTCGGGAAGCGTGAAGTTTTCGCCCACGTTGCTTGTTCCTTTATCTGTGCCGGGCGAGGAAGGCAAGGTTACCCAGCTTGGCCCGAAAATTGCTGCGCCATCGGAGGTGGGGATGATACAATCGGTCATGGAGGTAATGCCATAATCCGCGTCAATAATGTTGTTGCTGAAAGCGGCAGGTTGCCCCCAAGCTGTATTAACATTCTCCACCGTAGCTGTAGCGCCTTGCCAGTTATTGTAAAAAATGCTGTTGTACACTCTTCCGCCATCTTTACCAAAACGTATTCCACCGCCGCCGCCGGCCGGCGCCCGATTGTTGGCAATGGTGAGGTTGGAGATTGTTGCGATGGGATTAGCACCAGCGACAGAACCAAAATAAATACCGCCGCCGCTACCACCACTTGGAGTGCTGTTATTTACTACAATACAGCTATGTATGTTGTACTTGCTGGAAAGATCCCTTATAAACATTCCTCCACCATACGTAGTCGCCGTATTTCCGTCAATCAGGCAGCCGGTAATGGTAAGGCCTGTGCCATCGGCAGCAGTGCCCTGAGGGGCATATATTCCTCCGCCACGCTCGGAGGCGGTGTTGTTGCGTATGGTGCTGTTTTTAATGGTTTTAGCACCTTCGGCGTACACGCCTCCGCCGAGCTTTCCCACATTATTTTCTATCAGGCAGGAGTCAACAGCAAAAGACTTGTACGCAGCTGTTCCGTATATGCTAATTCCGGCTCCGTCAATAGTAGTACTATCTACTGAGCCAAAATTTTTAATAATGCAATTCTTGATGGAAACATCTAAATTTGGTATTGCATTATTGGTGCGCCATTCAATTCCTCTGCTGCCATAGCCCCTTCCGTCCAGTATCAGCCCATCTATAGTCACGTTGTCAGCTTCAGCTGTAGCTGGATGATTATAAACGTCAAACATGTGGTAATTGCTTGGGATTGTTCGTGTTAGACAAAACGTTGTTGGGTGGGTAAACTCCCAACTTTTTCCGTTTAGCACTTTTTCCCGTTCGCCTACGGAATTTTCCGTGCCGACAAAGCTGCCGTAAAACGACACTAATTTGCTTGACATATTAAATGCGTAGGTAATATTATAAGTCCCCGCCGCAATCCAAATTTCGTCGCCTTCAGCGGCGGCGGTAGTAAAGGTAGTCCTAGGGTCTGCCATTATGCTGTTGAAAGGTTTTCCCTGCCAGCCGCTCCCTACGTACCATATTCTACCGCTACTGTTGGTAGAAAAGCTTCCGGTGGCTGCGGCAGAAAGATTGCCTGCCCAGTCAATGGCTTGTACCGATATGCTGTAAGGAGTATTTGGCGTTGGTAATCCGGTTGTTAGCGTGTAGCAGATTTTTTCGCTTTCCCGGAGGTTTGCCGCCAAGTTTGCCAACTTTATCGTATCAACGGCGGCGCCGCCCACAGAAATGACGTAGCCTTTCAAAAGAATATCGTCGGTGCTATTGTTGCTCCACTCCAGCGTAAGGGTGGTTTTGCTTGCGCCCTTTAGCGCGAGGGTTGCCGGAGCGGTAGGAGGAGTGTGGTCACCCTCATATTCGTAGGGTCCAATGTCTATGGCGTCCTGTATTCTGGGGTTTCCCGCATAGTCAACCTCGGAAAGCGTAAAGTTGTCGCCCAGCGCTGTTGTTCCTTGCTCCGTAGCGGGTGAAAGGCGTAAGGTTACCCAATTTTGCCCGAAAATTGCGGCGCTGTCGGAGGTGAAGATGCAGCCGGGCGTGGAGGTAATGCCATAAGCTTTGTCAATAATGTTGTTGCTGAAGGCAGCAGGTTGGCAACTATAATAACAACGAACGTTCTCCACCGAATTAGGTGTATCCTTGTTATTGTAAAAAATACTATTGTACACTCCTACGCCCGCTTTACGAAAATATATTCCCGCACCGTAATACGCCTTATTGTTGGCAATAGTAAGGTTGGAGATTTTTGCAATAACGGGTTCACTACCCGCATCGCCCAAATAAATGCCGCCGCCATAATTGGAAGAGCCGAGGGGAGTTTCGTTATTCACCACAATACAGTTATGTATGTTGTACTTAGTACAAATATCTTTTATATACATTCCTCCGCCAGACGTAGCAGCAGTATTTCCGTCAATCAGGCAGCCGGTAATGGTAAGCCCTGTACCTGCGGCAGCAGTACCTTGTTCAGCATATATTCCACCACCACTACCTGAGGCAGTATTGTGTCGTATAATGCTATTTTTCAAAGTTCTGGGACCTTCAATATGCACACCTCCTCCTTTGCTTCCCACATTATTTTCTATCAGGCAGGAGTCAACCACAAAAGAGCTGTATGCAGCTGTTCCGGTTATATCCATACCGGCTCCCGAATAGGTATTCTCTTCCGAGCCGAAATTTTTTACTATACAATTCTTTATGGACACATTTAAGTTTAAAAATTCTTTGTAAGCATACCAAGAAATCCCGCTGTTGTTATAGCCATTTCCATCTAGTATCAGCCCGTCTATAGCCACGTTGTTAGGAGCAGAACCAGGATTGTAAGCGTCAAACATGTGCCACCCGCTTGACATTGCTACTGTTTGCTTAAAAGTTGTTGGATGAGCAAACTCCCAGCCTTTTCCGTTTGGCACTTTTTCCCGCTCGCCTACGGAGTTTTCCGTGCCGGCAAAGCTGCCGTAAAACGACACTAATTTGCTTGCTATGTTAATTGTGGAGGCAATATTGTAAGTCCCCTCGGCAATCCAAATTTCGTCGCCTTCGGTGGCGGCAGCAAAGGCAGCCTTGGGGTCTGCCTTCAGGCTGTTGAAGGGTTTTCCCTGCCAGCCGCTCCCTACGTACCATACTCTACCGCTACTGTTGGTAGAAAATGTTCCGGTGGCTGCGGCAGAAAGATTGTTTGCCCAGTCAATGGCTTGTACCGATATGCTGTACGAAGAATTTGCCGTTAAGCCGGTTGCCAGCGCGTAGCAAATTTTGTTGCTCTCCAGGAGGCTTGCCTCCAAGTTGATCAGCTTCACCGTGTCAACGGCGGTGTTGTTCACAGAAATGACGTAACCGTTCAAAAGGATATCGTCGGTGCTCTTGCCCCACTCCAGCGTAAGGGTGGTTTTGCTTGCGCCCTTTAGCGTGAGGTTTGTAGGAGGGGTAGGCGACTCGTCGTCAGTGATAGCATCATATTCGTATGGCCCAATGTCTATGGTGCCCTGTACCCTGGTTTTGCCGGCGTAGTCAATATCGGGTAGCGTAAAGTTTTCGTCCATGCTTGCTGTACCGTTATTCGTGCCGGGCGAAGATGGCAAGGTTACCCAATTTGGTCCAAAAATGGCTGCGCCATCGGAGGTGGAGATACAGCCGGACGCGGAGATAATGCCATCATCCTTGTCAATAATGTTGTTGCTGAAAGCAGCAGGTTGACCATAACAATTAACGTTCTCCACTGAATTAGGTGTATCCTTGTTATTGTAAAAAATACTGTTGTACACCCCTACGCCCGCTTTACGAAAATATATTCCTGCGCCATAGTACCCTCCATTGTTGGCAATGGTAAGGTTGGAGCATTTTGCAATAACAGTACCGCTACCCGCTTCGCCAAAATAAATACCGCCTCCTCTGGAGGGAGTACTGTTATTCACCACAATACAGTTATGTATATTGTACTTGGTGCTAACATCTCTTACGTTTATTCCAGCGCCGTAAAAAGCAGCCGCATTTCCGTCAATCAGGCAGCCGGTAATGGTAAGCCCTGCATCTGCGGCAGCAGTGCCCTGATAGGCATATATTCCTCCGCCATCATTGGAGGCGGTGTTGTTTCGTATGATGCAGTTCTTAATGGTTTTGGGACCTTGAACATGCACGCCTCCTCCAGTTCTTCCCACATTATTTTCTATCAGACAGGAGTCAACAACAAAAGATTTGTACGCAGCCGTTCCGGTTATGCGCAGCCCAGCTCCATCAACATCAGTATCGACGCCTATTGAACCAAAATTTTTTATAATACAATTCTTGATGGAAACGTCTAAGTCCGGTAGTGGCGTGGTTGTTGCCCACCAAAAAGCATAGGTGTTGTAGCCACTTCCATCCAGCATCAGCCCGCTTATGGACAAGTTGGACGTGGATGTGGATGAAGGTTCGTCAAAATCAAAGACATAAGTTATTGACTGTGCCACCTTCAGGATTGTTGGGTGGGTAAACTCCCAACCTTTTCCGTTTGGCGTTTTTGCTCGTTCAGTAATAGAATTTTCCGTGCCGATAAAACCGCCGTAGAACGATACTAACTTGCCTTTCATATTAAATTTAGCGGCAATCTCGTAAGTCCCCTCCGCAATCCAAATTTCGTCGCCTTCGGTGGCGGCGGCAAAGGCAGCGTGGGGGGTTGCGTGTATGTCCCCCGCAGCTTTACCCGCCCACTGGCTGCCGGTACCCACGTATAAAACTTTTGCAGAAATCGGCTGCAATCCGGTAATGGCTGTTGCTGCAAACAGCGCAAGCGTTAGTAAAAATCTTGACGTTTTCATGGCATAAAAAATTAAAAAATAAAGTAGCGT
>JAISLN010000237.1 GCA_031290835.1 Prevotellaceae bacterium | reverse complement strand
AAAACGGCGACGGCAAAACCGTGCGCGCTATGGATGTGCTGTTCCCCAAAATAGGCGAAATCATAGGCGGGTCGCAGCGCGAGGAAAGCCTCGAAAAGCTGCGGGCGCGTATCGACGAGCTGGGCATGGATACCAAATCGCTGTGGTGGTACCTCGACACGCGCCGCTTTGGCACGGCGCCGCATAGCGGCTTTGGCTTGGGCTTTGAGCGGCTACTGCTGTTTGTTACCGGCATGGGCAACATTCGCGATGTGATACCATTCCCCAGGACGCCAAAAAATGCGGAATTTTGACGAAGAATAGGCTATGCGTCGTTGTGCGAATTAAAAGTTGACCGACAAGAGAAGTGCAAAAGCAAACGCTCACCCAAAAACAAATGCAGCGGCTTTCGCCGTTGCAGATTCAGCAAATAAGGCTGCTGGAGCTCTCCGTCGTTGACCTCGACAGGCGGGTGAACGAGGAGCTGGAGAACAACCTTGTGCTGGAGGAAATCAAAAGCGACGTTGCGCCGGACGAGGAGGCCGCCGCTAAAGTTGCAACCGCGAGCGACGAGGATATACCCTCGTATCGGCTGCGCGACAACAACCAGCCGCGCGAAACCCGCGATTTTCAGCTTGTCGGTCAAACGCGGCTGGGCTTTTACGAAATAATGATCTCGCAGCTTTCGCTCCGGCCCATTGACGAGCGCGAGCGCGCCATCGCAACTTTCCTTATCGGGAGCATGGACAGCGACGGCTACCTGCGCCGTCCGCTCAGCGAAGTAGCCGACGACATGGCGTTTACCGAAAATGAAACCGTGAGCGAACAGGAGCTGGAGGATATGCTGCGCGTGATACAGGACTTTGAGCCTGCGGGCGTTGGCGCGCGCAACCTGCAGGAGTGCCTGCTGCTGCAGCTCAACGCCAAGGAGGAGCAAAGCGAAGAGGTGCAGCTGGCAAAAACCATTCTGCAGCGCGCGTTTGACGATTTTTCGAGCAAAAGCTACGATAAGATTTGCGCCGACTTCAACATTTCGCTCCCGGAGCTGGAGGCCGCCATTGCCGAAATTACCAAGCTCAACCCGCGCCCCGGCGCAGGATTGGGCGAAGAGGTAACGGATACCGCCCCAACCATCATCCCCGACTTTGTGGTGGAGTACAAAGACGGCGAGCTGCAACAGTCCCTCACGGCGCGGCATACGGCGCAGCTGCGCATAAGCCCGGAGTACATTGAGTTTCTCAAGCAAAACGCAAAAAACAGGGAAGCGTCGAGCTTTGTGCGCAAAAAAATTGAGGACGCCAGCTGGTTTATCGACGCCATTCAGCGCAGGTGCATTACGCTTGCCATCGTGATGAACGATATTGTGCAAAAGCAAAAAGAATTTTTTGCTACCGGCGACGAAACCAAGCTGCACCCCATGGTCATGCGCACCGTGGCGCACGACACAGGCTACGACTTATCCACCATCTCGCGCGTGGTGAGCAACAAGTACGTGCAAACCAACTTCGGCATATATCCGCTCAAGTTTTTCTTTTCGGAATCCATAAAAACCGACGGCGGCGAAGAAGTCTCCAACCGCCGGCTAAAAGCGCTCATAAAAAAAATGATTGACGAGGAGGATAAATGCTACCCGCTGAGCGATAATGAAATCACCGAAAGGCTCAAGAAGCAGGGCTACATTATTGCCCGCCGCACCATAGCAAAATACCGCGATATGATGAACATTCCGGTGGCGCGGCAGAGAGAAATCAGCTCCTAAACTTCAAAAAAGTCGCAGTGCTTTATTTTGGTAATGACGCGCTGCCCGCTTCGCGCCAACAGGTCAACGGCAGGCTTCAGCACCAGACCCTCGGCGTCGTAGTCCTTGTTTTCGGCAATGGTTGACTTGAACCCCTTTTTTACAAAATCCACCGCCTCCTGTAGCGTTCCGTAGCCCACAACGGGCACAATGGGGATGCCCAGCTGCTGCGCCAGCGCCTCGCAGTCGGCTCGCCGTAGCCACCATGCGCCAATTCTGATGTCGAACAGAATAAATCCCACCTGCTTGCGCATGTAGTTGCCTCCTTTTTGGATTCTCATGCCGTAGCCTTCGCCGTAGAGCGTAACGCTCGGCTGCTCAACGTCCGAAGGCGGGAAAACCTGCCGCAACAGCTCCGGCGTAAATTTTTCTTGCAGCATTTGCAGCAAATGCTCCGGAATATCAGCCTTGTCGGTTCGTCCGCCAAAGAGCGCCTGCTCGCCGTTCCAGTGAACGCGGATGTTGGTGCCGTCAATTTTTTCCGTCCACTCCCAGCGGTTGTCCTTCAGGTACTCAAATTCGGGCTGCGACCACTCGCCCACAAGCAACCGCTTGGCGTTGCCGGTCATATCGCGCTTGTAGATGGTGTTGATTTTTTGGTAGGTTGTCATTGCTGCATTTTTAATTTGAAAACGCTACAAATATAGCAAAATTCTCGGCTTCATTTTTATCTTCGAGAAGAATCTCCCCGCAAAAGCGCCTGCGTTTTTGAAAAGATTTTTATCTTTGCGTAGCGTAAATCAACCCCCAAACAGTAAAACCTTGAAATCCGAAAGCATAGTAACCGCCGCAACCGTTGTTGCAGCGCTGGCGTTTGCCGGCGCCGTTGCGTGGTGGCACGTCTATCCCCCCAAGCGCGAGCTGGCGGTGCAGGCGCCGGGCGCCGACGGACGTCCGCCGGGGTCGGCGCGACGCGTGGACGACGTGCGTATCGGCGAATTTTTTATGCGCTACGGCGAGGCGTCGGCGAGCGACCGCGCGGCGGCGGGTGGCTGGCAGTGCTTCAGGGGAGCGCAGGCGTCCAACATTGTGCGAACGCCCGAAAAGATTGAAGCGCCGCAGGAGGATTACCCCGTGCTGTGGCGGGTGTCCACGGGCGAGGGGCACGCCTCGCCCGCCATCTTCAACGGGCTGGTGTACTTTCTGGACTACGACGAGGCGCTCAGCGCCGACGCGCTGCGCTGCTTTTCGCTCGAGAGCGGCAGGGAGCTCTGGCGGCGGTGGTACCGCGTTCCGCTGAAGCGCAACCACGGCTTTTCGCGCACCTCGCCGGCGGTGGCCGATGGCTACGTTATCACGATGGGGCCTCAGGGGCACCTCATGTGCTGCGACCCGCTGTCGGGCGAGCTGAGGTGGTCGCTGGACGTGCAGAAGGAGTTCAAAACGGAGGTGCCCTTTTGGTACACGGGTCAGTGCCCCCGCGTGGACGGCGGCACGCTGGTGGTAGCGCCGGCGGGCGAGGAGGTTTTGCTCGCGGGGATAGATTGCGCCACAGGCAGCGTTGTGTGGACAACGCCCAACACGCCCGGCTTCAAAATGTCGCACTCCTCCGTGATGCCGATGACGATAGAGGGGAAAAAAACGTACGTGTACGTTGGCGTTGGCGGCGTGTGCGGCGTTTCGGCGGAGGCGGAGGACAGGGGTGCGCTGCTCTGGAGCGCCGCCAAGTGGCAGCCGTCGGTGGTGGCGCCGTCGCCCTTGCAGCTGTCGTCCGGCGCGGTGTTTTTGGTGGCGGGCTACGGTACGGGTGGAGCGCTGCTGCGCGTTGGCAGGGCGGGGCAGGGGTGGAGCGCCGCCGTAGCCGAGCAGTACAAGCCGAGCGAGGGGCTGTCGAGCGAACAGCAAACGCCCATTCTCTACCGCGATATGATTATTAGCGTGATGCCAAAGGACGGCGGCGGGCTGCGGGGAAAGCTGGTGTGCTACTCGCCGTCGGATTTGCACAGCCCGGTGTGGTCGTCGGGCGCCGACGAGCGCTTTGGGCTGGGGCCGTACATGGTAATCAACGACAAGCTGTTTGTGCTCAAGGACGACGGGGAGCTTTACGTTTACGAAATACTGCCCCGCAGCATGAGGCTGCTCAAGCGTCAGCGCGTGATGGACGGCGTTGATGCGTGGGGGCCGATGGCTTACGCCAACGGGAGGCTCATTGTGCGCGACGCCCACGAGGTGGCGTGCCTGAAGATAAACTAACGCCACGCCGCCATGAACGCCAAGCGCAATATTCAGCTTTCTATCCACCTGCTGGTGTGGGGCGGGCTTATGCTGATACCGTTTGCCGTGTCCTACCTGAGGGGAATGCCCTACGGCCACATGGCAGGGCTGCTGCCGGTGCTGCTGGGCTACATGGCCATTCGCCGAGCTGCGGCAGCTCAAGAACCAGCTCAACCCCCACTTCCTGTTCAACTCGCTCAACAGCTCGTTCCCCAAAATGGACGGCGACAAGAGCGGCTCGGGTATTGGGCTGGAAAACCTGCGCAAGCGGCTCGACCTCCTCTACCCCAACCGCTACCGGTGGATGGCAAAGGAGGAAAACGGGGAGTTTACGGCGCAAATCAGCATCTTTCGCCTTCCTAATTTATAATTCTTAATTATTAGCTGACAAATACTTATGGGGAAAAACAAGCTGGCGCGATTTGAGGAAAACGAAACGTTTGCGCTGCTACACCAACCGGCGTTTGCCGATTTATTCAAGGGCGATTTTGCGCTGAAGGGGCGGTGGGGGAGCGATTTTTTTGGCAACGGCAACCCGATAACGCTGGAGCTGGGCTGCGGTCGCGGCGAATATACGGTGGAGCTGGCGAAAATGCGCCCCGACAAAAATTTTATCGGCATAGACATTAAGGGGGCGCGGCTGTGGCGCGGCGCCAAGACCGCCACGGAGGAGGGCATGCGCAACGTTGCCTTTGTCCGCTCCCGGGTAGAGGTCGTAACCTCGCTCTTTGCCCCCGGCGAGGTGAGCGAAATATGGATAACTTTTCCCGACCCGCAGCCCTCCCGCCCCCGCAAGCGGCTCTGCTCGGCCATGTTCCTCAACCGCTACGCGCAGCTTCTCGCGCCGCAGGGCGTGGTGCACCTCAAAACCGACAGCCAAATGCTGCACGAGTACGCCAAGGCAACGCTGGCCGCCAACGGCATTGCTCCGCTCCAAAGCGCCGACAACTTGTACGCCGCCGCCGGTAGCGCCGAGCTCGCCATAAAAACAACCTACGAAAAAATTTTTATCAGCGAAGGCTACCCCATTACCTACCTCAAGTTTTCGCTGCCGCAGGGCACAACGCTGGTAGAGCCGGAAGATTTTGCCTACAGCGGCGATGTGCCGAAGGCAAAAACGCGGAAAAATCGAATAATTTAATGTACTTTTGCAGGATAGTTTTGATTTGAATAACCGAGCTGCCAATTTTTGGCAACGTAAAGCTTGAACTCTTATGGACGTAAAAATTGAGCCTTCGTGGAAAGCTGCGCTGCAAGCAGAGTTTGACAAGCCCTACTTTGCAGACGTGGTGGGCTACGTAAAATCGGAAGTTGCGGCGGGGCGCACCGTCTATCCCCCCGGCAAGCTGATTTTCGGCGCGTTCGACAAAACGCCGTTCAACAAGGTCAAGGTGGTTATTCTCGGCCAAGACCCCTACCACGGCTACGGACAGGCGCACGGGCTGTGCTTTTCGGTGCCGCACGGCGTAAAGCCTCCGCCATCGCTCATCAACATTTTTAAGGAAATAGAGGACGACTTGGGCGTTGCGCCGCCCGGGCACGGCTGCCTCGAAGCGTGGACGCAGCAGGGCGTGTTCCTCCTCAACGCCATACTCACGGTACGAGCCAACTCGCCAACCTCGCACAGCGCCATTGGCTGGCAAACGTTTACCGACGCCGTTATCCGCAAAATTTCGGACGAAAAGAGCGGCGTTGTATTTTTGCTGTGGGGGAATTTTGCCCGCGCCAAGCGCTCGCTGATAGATACCGGCAAGCACCACGTGCTGGAGGCTGCGCACCCTTCGCCGCTGGCGCGGGGCGGATTCAACGGCTGCCGACACTTCTCCAAGGCCAACGCCCTCCTGCAGCAGCAGGGCGTGGCGCCGATAGATTGGAAAATTGAGTAGCGAGCAGCTTCGCAAATTTACTTTTACTTACCATGTCAACTGCCATATTTCCCGGTTCTTTCGACCCCTTTTCGGTGGGGCACTACGACGTTGCGCTGCGGGCGCTGCGCCTGTTTGACAGCTTGATAGTTGCCGTAGGCGTGAACGTTGAGAAAAAAACTTTTTACACCACAGAGGAGCGCAAGGCCAACATTGAGCAGCTCTTTGCCCGCGACCCGCGCGTGTCGGTGCAGGCCTACGAGGGGCTTACGGTTGACTTCTGCAGGAGGGTAGGGGCTACGCACATTGTTCGCGGCGTTCGCGGCGCAGCCGACTTTGAGCTTGAGCTCGCCGTGGCGCAGGCCAACAAGGCCATGCTCCCGGAGGTGGACACCGTGCTCCTTCCGGCGCTGCCGAAGTGGGCTTACGTGAGCTCCACCGTTATCCGCGATAT
>JAISLN010000236.1 GCA_031290835.1 Prevotellaceae bacterium | reverse complement strand
AGGGTGAGGCTCAGCCGGATGTAGCCGCCGGAGCGAATGGCGCCAATCGCCGCTTTTTCGGCAGGGTTGATGAACATTGCCCGGATGATGAGCAGGTAGTAAAAGAGCGAAATGACCGTGTTGACCAGCGCAAGGAACACGAGGAGGTATTCGCCCTGCGCCGCCGCCGCCGCAAAGATGAAGTACTTGCTGAAAAATCCCGCAAAGGGCGGAATGCCCGCCAGCGAAAATACGGCGAGCGTCATCACAAACGTCAGCTTGGGGTTGGAGCGGTACAGCCCGTTGTAGGCGGCAATGTCCGTGCGCCCCGACACGTTCTCTATTGCCGATATTACGCCAAAGGCGGCGAGGTTGGAGAAGAGGTACACCAGCACAAAGTATATGGTGGCCGTCATGCCCTGCGCCGTGCCGCCCATTACGCCCAGCAGGATGAAGCCTGCCTGCGAAATGGACGAAAAGGCAAAAAATCGCTTGACGTCCTTTTGCCCGATGGCAAAGAGGTTGCCCAGCACAATGGTAATCAGCGACAGCCCCCACAGCAGGTGGTGCCACACCACCGATATGGCGCCAAATACCTGCCACAGCGTGAACACCAGCGCAAACACCGCCGCCCCCTTCGACGCCACCGAAAGGTACGCCGTAACGCTTGTGGGCGAGCCTTCGTACACGTCGGCCGTCCACAGGTGGAAGGGCACGATGGAAATTTTGAACGCCAGCCCCACAAAGAACAGCACAAAGCCAAGCACCACCAGCGGCGAGGCGTCGATGAGGCTGCGCATGTCGGCAAAGTACATGCTTCCGGTAGCGCCGTACAGGAAGGACAGCCCAAAGAGCATGACGCCCGACGAAAGGGCAGCCAGCAGGATATACTTGGCGCCTGCCTCCGCCGATTTTTCCTTGTGCTTGTCGAACGCCGCAAGGCACGCCATCGGCAGCGACGCCAGCTCAATGCCGATGTAGAGCAGCATGAAGCTCCCCGCCGAAATCATAAGGTTCATCCCCAGCAGGGTGGAGAGGAGAATGGCGTAAAACTCGCCCTGCTTGTCCTTTGATACGTGCAGCCACTTTTCTGCCTGCAAGAGCACTATCAGCGCTCCGAGGCTCAAGATGTTTTTCATCAGCGCTGTGACGGGGGAAGTTACGTACATGCCGCCAAAGGCGCTGCCGGCATCGGCAGGAACAAAGCCCAGCGCGGTGTGCAGCCCGAGCAGCGCGCACGCCGTCAGGTGGAGGTAGCTTCTGCCGCTGCCGGAGGCTACAAGATCGTACGTAAGCAAGATGAGAAACGCCGCTATCAGGCTTATCTCTTGACGCATTAAAAGAAAATCGCTTAAAAAAGACATGGTGTATTCAGATTTCTTAGTTCAAAGTTGAAGACTTAAAATACAATTTCAATATTTTTGTGTACAGCGCTGCGCCAAGCGCTGCGCCTGCCGTGTCGGCAACCCAATCCCAAACGTCGCAGCTTCGTCCCGGCACAAAGTGCTGATGCACCTCGTCCGTTGCGCCGTAAATTGAGGTAATGCAGGCAACCGCCACGAACGTCAGCGTAGCGCGCTCCCGCCACCGTGCGCGAGGAAACCAAAATGCTACCCCCACCGCAAGCACGGCGTATGCCAAGAGATGCTGCACCTTGTCAACGCCAAAAACGCCCTTGATTTCAGGCAGCGTGCTCTGCGAAGACAGCGCCCATATCGCCCCCGCCACGAGGGGCGCTACGCACTTGGAAAGTACCCGTATCAGCTTGTCGGTACGCATTTTTTTAATTTAGAATTTTAGAATTCAAAATTTCCCCATAATCGGCTCCAAGCTTTGGCTGATGATGTCCGAAGCGACGGAGGGGAACAATCCGAGCAGGGCAATGAAAATAATCAGCCCTACAGCCGAAACCCTCTCGTACCACGTGGCATCCGCGAGGTGCAGGTGGTGTTCGTCCTGCACCGGCCCGTAAAGGATTTTGCCCACCGTGCGCAGGATGTACACCGCCGTAATCACGATGGAGCAGGTGGCAACGATGGTCAGCGCGCGGTGAAACGTGTCGGCGTGCTGAAAAGCGCCGATAAAGACGGTCATTTCCGCCACAAACCCGCTCAAGCCCGGCAGCCCCAGCGACGCCAAGCCCGCAATGACGTAGCACACCGCCGCAAAGGGCATCACCTTCATCAGCCCGCCCATTTCGCGGATGTCGCGCGTGTGCGTTCGCCCGTAAATCAGCCCGATGAGGGCAAAGAAGAGCGCCGTCATCAGCCCGTGCGAAAGCATTTGCAGCACGGCGCCGGTCATGGCGGTGCGGTTGAGCATGAGGATGGCAAAGAGCACCAGCCCGCAGTGGCTCACCGACGAGTAGGCGTTGATGTACTTCAAATCTGTTTGCACCACCGCGCTCAGCGCCCCGTACACCACGCTGATACCCGTAAGGATGAGAAAAATCCACGACAGCTCCTGCGCCGCCTCCGGCATCAGCCCAATGGCTACGCGAAAGCAGCCGTAGCCGCCCAGCTTCATCAGCACGCCGGCGTGCAGCATCGACACGGCGGTAGGCGCGGAGGCGTGGCCGTCCGGCGACCACGTGTGGAAGGGAAACAGCGCCCCAAGCACGCCAAACCCAAGAAAAGTTGCCGGAAAAATCCAGTATTGGTGCGCCATGGGGATGTGCTGCCCGGCCAGCTCCAGCAGGTTCATGCTCGTAGCCCCCGACGTGAAGTATATGCCCAAAATTCCCACCAGCAGGAACGCCGACCCCGCCATAAGCATCAGCGTAAGCTTCATGGCCGAGTACTCCTTGCGCCCCGTGCCCCACACGCCAATCAGCAGGTACATGGGGATGAGGGCGATTTCGTAGAACAGGAACATGGCAAACAAGTCAATGGAGATGAAGAAGCCAAATACGCCGGTGGCGAGCAGGCAGTACCATATAAAGTACTCGCGGGGCATGTTCCACGACGAAAAAACGCCCGTAAACACGATGATGGCCGACAGCGCCAGCATCAGCACCGATATGCCGTCAACCCCCACCGTGTAGTGGATGTTGAGCGACGGGTACCAAACCACGTCGGACACCAGCAGCATTTCGTCCGACGAAACGGCGCGTTGCTGCACAAACAGCACCGTGAGCGCCGCCGTGAGCGCCAGCAGCGCCGAAGCGCCCGCCACCATCACAGCGCGTATGTGCGCCGTTTTGCGGCAGGCAAACAGGATTAGCAGCATGGCTAACGGAACGATTACAAAAGCAGATAAAATGTTCATTCTGTGTAATAAAATATAATGTACTACCTTTTTTGTTCTATAATTTTTTTAGTAATGTATTCTTGACGGAAAACAGCATGCTTGTGTTAACTTTTACGTTCTAACGATTCATTTTTTATCCTCAATCAGGATGCCCGTGCGTCGGATTTCGTCCAGAAATCCGGCGTAGTCGGTATCGCGGTCAACAAGTATCGGCTCAATCCTGTCATCTACCTGCCGCGTTAGCCTCCACAGGAGCGGCTCTGTTTTCAGGATGTCGTAATCGTCGTCCAGCCGCCCCACCACCAGCGCCACGTCAATGTCGCTGTACTCGTGAGGATTTTCGGTAGCGTGTGAGCCGTAGAGATAAAATTGCTCTATTTGCACCGGAAAAGCCTCATCAACCAGCGCCTTGTAGCTTCTCACTTTTCCGATAATATCTTCTCTTTTGTCCATTGCTGCAAAGATTTTTGCCTAAAATCCGTTTTCATTTGCACGCAGCCGACAATTCTTTTATTTGCTCATTTGTTTTCATAAGCTGCCAGCCCTCTAACACGGATTTTCTTTGCAATACTTGTCCGCAGCTGCGCTGAGTTCGGCAACACTCATGCCTTCGAACAAATTATTTTTACGCCATTCCGTGTAGTCAAACGGTTGGCTCAACAATGTATAAATGAATTGTTCTGCCTCCAGCAAACCTAATTCGTTGGTAAGACATTTCATGCCTTTGTCTAATAATGCAGCGCTATTCATAATCATTAAAATAATGGTTTAAAAACTCTATCGGATTGCAAATAATAATGCGATTATCGCGATATTTCAGCATACGATTATCCACCGTTATGCAATAGCTGCAACCGGCAGTAATAGCACAAGCCAAGTGCAGTGCGTCATTTGGTTTAATACCTGTTTGAGCTATGTTTTCGGCAAGAGAAACTATTTCGCTTGATGCGCCAACAAATGCAATGCTCAAAGTTTCCCACTGTGCTATGGCGTTCTTTTTTGCAGTAAAAAGATTTTTGCTGTTTTCAAATTTCAATATGTAAGACCACACCAACTCAACTTCTGCGCAAAGCACTAATTCTTGAATAAACAACTTTGCTTGTGCTTCAAACCGTACTTTTGGGTTGGTTTGGTCGTCGTATGGACGATTAAAGCAACAATTATCTAAATATATCCGTTGTTTCATAACTCTTTGTCCCGCAAATATACTCAAAATATTCTACCTGCCGCGTTAGCCTCCACAGCAAAAAGAAAGCACTCAATATGGAAGCTTTAAAATTTCCACCCAAAACCAAGCCCTGCGAATATGCTGTAATTATAGCTATAACCAAAGTAAAAAGGGATGTAGAATTTGTCATATTCAGCAACAGAGCCACAAAT
>JAISLN010000235.1 GCA_031290835.1 Prevotellaceae bacterium | reverse complement strand
GTAAGCCCTGCCGCGTCCAGCGCCGAGCGTAGCATGGCGGCGTTGGTCATGTAGTAGTCCACGTTTTGGCGCATCTCCTCCTTGCCCTGCGCCGTGTAGAGCGCCTCCGCCGCCCGCTGTATGATGTACGAGGGGGCGTTGTTTTTGATGGTTTGCCGTCGCTGCCACAGGTCGTTGAGGAATATGTTGCGGCCGCTATAGATGGAGTACCCTTTTACCTCCTTGGGGATAACCGTGTAGCCGCAGTGCAGGCCCGTAAACCCCGCCGACTTTGAGAAGCTCCTGAACTCCACGGCTACCTTTCGCGCATTTTTTATTTCGTAGATGCTGTGGGGCGCGTTGGGGTCGGAGATGAAGGCTTCGTAGGTGGCGTCGAAGAGTATGAGCACCTTGTTTTCGATGGCGTACTTGACCCATCGCTCCAGTTCCTCTTTGGTCATGGTAACGCCCGTTGGGTCGTTTGGGTAGCTCAGGAAGATAACGTCGGGTCGCTCCACGGGCAGCTCGGGGATAAACCCGTTTTCGGGCGAGGCGGTTAGGTAAACAATGTTGCTCCAGTGCTTGTCCTTCTCCAGAATGCCCGCCCTGTATCCCACTACGTTCGATTCGATGTAGGTTTGGAATATGGGGTCGAGCACCCCAATGCGGTTGTCCTTGCAGAGGATGTCGCCAATGTTTGCCACGTCTTGCTTTGTACCCTCGTTCACAAAGACCTCGTCGGCAGCCATTTTTATGCCGCGATTTTTGAAGTCTCCCTTCACAATGGCGTCTATCAGGAAGGGGTATCCCCTCACGGGTCCCCGCCCCTTGAAGGTGCTATCCTTGCTCATTTCGTGCACGCTGGCCAGCATTGCGCTGATAACGCTCGGCATGAGCGGCTGGGTAACGTCGCCGCTATCCAGCCGGATAAACTCAACCTTGGGGTTGATGACGGTAAAAACGTTTACTCTTTTCGCTATTTCCTGCTCTACGGCATCCTGCGACACCTTTAGAAATTGAGAATTTATTAGCGCCATCTGTTTGTTTTGAAATTATAAATTTACAGAATTACAGGATTTTACATAATTTACATGTAATTTACAGCTATTCATTATTCATTGTTCACTAATCATTGTTCACTAAATCATCAACATCCCACTCTCACCGCCTTGTGCACCTCTTTTACGTTGCGGAGGTGGTATAGGAGGGTGTCGAGCTGCTTTACGTTTTTTACAAACACGCGCAGCTGTCCCTCCAGCATTCCCCTGCTCTGCGTGAGCTGCACCGACCGGATGGCGCCCGCCGCGTAGGTATCGACTACTTCGCTCAGCTTTTGCTGTAGGCCTATCCCGTTGCTTGCCGATATTTTTATCACCGCCTGAAACGAGTCGGTATCCGCCTGCTGCCGCCACTTTGCGGGGATGACGCGGTAGTCGTAGCGGTTGAGCAGGCGCTCGGCGTTGGGGCAGCTGGTGCGGTGAATGGTGATGCCGCTGCCCACCGTTACAAACCCAAAAACGTCGTCGCCGAATATCGGGTTGCAGCATTTGCCCAGCTTGTAGTCCACGCCGTTGAGCTTTTCGTCTATCACAATGTAGTCGCTTGGCGCACCTGGCTTGGCGGGTGGCTGCGGCTCCTGACGCTTTGCGGCGGCGGCTTTTTCGGGCGTTGGCTGCTCTCCCGCCGCGAGCTTTTGCAGCACGTCGTGCACCAGCGCAAAGTCGAGCTCTTCGAGCGCCAGCTTCACGTACAGCTCCGTGGCGGTTTTTATTTTGAAGTGCTTTACGAGCACCGCTACCACGTCGAGCTGCAGGTTGAGCTTCCAGTTCTTGAGCTTACGCTCCAGCGCTTCGCGCCCTATTGCCGCCACTTTTGCCTCATCTTCGCGCAGCTTTTGCCGTATTCGGTTTTTTGCCTTTGCGGTTGTTACGTACTCCAGCCAGTCGAGGGTGGGGGTTTGATTTTTGCCGGTCAGCACGTCCACCACGTCGCCGGTTTGGAGCGTTTCGCGGATGGATACGTGCTTTCCGTTGCGGATGGCGCCCGTGCATCGGCAGCCCAAGTTGCTGTGGATGTCAAAGGCAAAGTCGAGCACCGTTGCGCCGATTTTGAGCTGCCGCAGGTCGCCCGTCGGGGTGAAAACAAAGACTTCGTTTGGCGTGAAGCTGTGGCTGTAATCCTCCATGTTTCCCGCCGTTTCGAGCAGGCTGCGCATGTTGGCAAGCCAGCTTTCTACCCCGCCTTGGTCTTGCTGCACGCCCTTGTAGCGCCAGTGGGCAGCCATGCCGTGCTCGGCGTTGTTGTCCATGCGGCGGGTGCGGATTTGCACCTCCACGTCCTGCCTGTCCGCAACCTTTACGGTGGCGTGCAGGCTTTCGTAGCCGTTTTCCTTGGGCTTTGTAACCCAGTCGCGCAGGCGCTTGAGGTCGGGCTCGTAGCGCGAGGTGATGGTGGAGTAGATGTTCCAGCACGCCGCCACCTCGTCTTTGCGGCTCTCAAACGGCGTGTCGAGTATGATGCGAATGGCAAAAACGTCGTACACGCCCTCAAAGGGCACGCCCTGCTTCTGCATTTTAGCCCAGATGGAGTAGGCGGATTTTGTCCGGTACTTCAGCTCAAAGCGGTAACCTTTTTCCTGCAGCTCGCTCCGTATGGGGGCAATAAAATCCTCCAGCAGCTGGCTGCGCGTTTTTTCGCTCAGCTTGAGCTTGGTGTTGATGTCGCGGTAGGCGGCGGGGTCGGTGTAGCGCAGCGATAAATCTTCGAGCTCCGACTTGAGCTTGTACAGCCCCAGCTTGTGCGCCAGCGGGGCAAAGAGCAGCAGCGTTTCGGCCGCTTTTTTTGCGTGCTTTGACTTGGGGAAGAATGATAGCGAGCGCATTACTTCGAGCCTATCCGCCAGCTTGATGACGATTGCCTGCGGGTTGCTCGAGTAGCTGACTATCAGCTTGCGGAAGGCCTCCGCCTGCAGGGCGGTTGTTTTGAGGTCGAGGCGCGAAATTTTGTTGAGGCTGGCCACCACCAAAGCCACCTCCTTTCCGAAGCCGTCGCTCAAGTCTGCGGCGTCGATGGATTGCGCACGGTCGGCTTCGTGCAGCAGCACGGCGGCGGCGGCTTGCACCCCCAAGCCGACTTCGGCAGCCACGATTTGCGCCACGTCCAGCGCGTGAAAAATAAAGGGATCGCCGTTTTCGCGTACGCGCCCGTCGAGCGCAGCTGCCGCACGCTCAAAGGCGCTACGCAAGCCACATTTTTCTACCTCTTGAGGCGGAAAAAGGGCGGAGAGAGCCTCGTATTTTTGCGCTATGCGTTGAGCCATACAGCCGAATTTTATAGGTGGAAGCGATAAGCAAATTGAGTAGCAAAGATACAAAAAAGTTGAAAGCCGAAAGTTGAGCACTGAAAATAGGGCGCCACCTGCGCATGCGCACGAAAACAAATACCGGCAGCCGTCATGTAAGCTCTCTACACCATATTTAAAAATTAAAGCGTATATTTGCAAGCCAAAAACAAAAACATAGCGACATTTGGATTTTTCAGCTTACATATCGCAAACCCTCAGCATAGCGCCCGGACGGGTTTCC
>JAISLN010000234.1 GCA_031290835.1 Prevotellaceae bacterium | reverse complement strand
GGCTTTGGCGAGCGGTTGCGGAAGCTGCATTTGATGGAAAATATAGAACCACAGTCCGATATAGCCAATTTCCCCATTTCGGGTACAAACGAAATAGAAAAACCGGAATATATTGAAAGCCGGGTTTTTATCAATCCCGCTCAGTATTTCGACAATCTCCCAAAATCGGCTTGGGAATTTTACATTGGCGGCTACCAACCCGCCCAAAAATGGCTCAAAGACCGCAAAGGAAGAAAACTCGGTTTTGACGACGTGCATCATTATCAGCGGATTATTTCCGTTTTGTGCGAGACAGAGCGAATAATGAGGGAAATAGATGTAAATTTGTAAAATTTCAAATAAAATTTGCAAATGCCAAGCGATGTGTATATGTACATAGAAAACAAACGGTTACTTGGAGCAGTATGTTGTGATGAAAGGTATATCACGGCAATACCATGCTTAAGAGGGTATTTGCCACGCTTTTTCATCGTTGAATTTATCCCACCACCGTTTTTACCGTTTCTAGCATTCCTTTGCTCAAGATGCTGTCGATGTTTTTGGCGAGCAGGTTGGTGAGCCCCGGTATTTTGTTCAGGTCTTCGCCCCAGATGTACTCTGCGGCAAGTACGCCCGAAGCTACTGTTTGGGCGTTGCCGGCAGCCCAGAGGCTGGCGAGCAGGTCGAGGATTATTTTGTCGTCGTTGGGGGTGATGGGGTCGCTGCCGCGCTTGCCGCCCCGGTAGTACACGCAAATTGCGGCAAGCCCCAGCGTCAGGGCTGGTGGCAGCTGTTTTTTGCGCTCAAGGTAAATTTTTATGCCGGGCAGGTCGCGCGTTTTGAACTTGGGAAACGAGTTGAGCATGATGCTCGTTACAAAGTGCTTTACGAAGGGGTTTCGGAAGCGGTCGAGCACGGCGCCGGCAAAGGTTTCGAGTTCGGCTTTGGGCAGGTTGAGCGTTGGGAGCAGCTCGTCGTACATTACCTTGCCGATGTACTTTCCGATTGTTTCGTGCTCGCAGGCTTCGCGCACGGTGTTGAGCCCGCTTAGGTAGGCAACGGGCGAAAGGACGGTGTGCGGTCCGTTGAGCAGCGTAACCTTGCGCTCGTGGTAGGGTTTTTCGCTGGGCACAAACAGCACGTTTAGCCCGGCCTTGTCGGCGGGAAATTCTGCGGCTACGCTTGTCGGCGCCTCAATTACCCAGAGGTGAAATATTTCGCCCTTTACCACCAGCTTGTCTTCGTAGCCTATTTTTTCCAAGATTTCGCCGATGGTATCTTTGGGGTAGCCCGGCACAATGCGGTCAACCAGCGTGCTGTACACGCCGCACGACTGCTCAAACCACCTTTTGAAGGCGTCGCCCAGCTGCCAGAGGTCGATGTACTGCCCGATGCACTTTTTCAGTTCTGCCCCGTTGTGAAAGATCAGCTCGCAGGGCAGGATGATAATTCCCTTGTTGGCGTCGCCGCCAAAGGTTTTGAAGCGGTGGTAGAGGAGCTGCGTAAGCTTGCCCGGGTAGGATTTTGCGGGCTTGTCATCGAGCTTGTCTTCGGCGCGGAATGCAATGCCGGCTTCGGTGGTGTTGGAAATAACGAAGCGTATTTCGGGATTTTCGGCGAGCTTGAGGTAGCCGTCGAACTGCGTATAGGGGTTTAGGCCGCGGCTAATAACGTCAATCAGCTGTATGCTGTCTATTTGTCGGCCGTTGTCGAGCCCCTGCAGGTTGAGGTGGTAGAGGCCGTCTTGCTCGTTGAGCACGTTCACCATGCCGTTTTCTATGGGCTGCACCACCACGACGCTGCTGTTGAAGCCCGCTTTTTCGTTCATGTTGAAAATAATCCAATCGACAAAGGCGCGAAGAAAGTTTCCTTCCCCAAATTGTATAATTCTTTCGGGGCGCAGCTGTGCCGCCAAAGCGTTTTTTCTGTTTAGGCTATTCATTTTAGCTATTGGTTTTTAAGCTAATTATTTATTGGCTTTTAGTTTTAACTCTTGGTTTGGCTTTTCAATCTACGTCAAACGGGTACACCTTGTAATCGCTGATGTTTTCTTTAAAAAGAATGTCAATGGGCATGTAGCATACCGGCTTTGAGGGCTGGTGAAAGGCAAGATGTCTGGCTAGGGCTGTCAGCCCGTAGTATCCTTGCAGCTGCGGTCGCTGCGCAATGAGGCACTCTACCATGCCGTTTTTGAGGTAGTGAACGTTGCGCTCAAGCAAGTCGTAGCCTATGATGCGGATGTTTCTTATTTTTCGTGCTTCAAGGAAATCGGCTATTCGGTAAATGCGGGAGTTGAACATAACAATTCCCCGAATGTTTTGGTTTTGCCGGAAAATTTCGTCGAGCTGCTCCTCATTTCCGCTATCGTCGTTGGCGTGTAGGTTTACCCGTATTAGCTGGTAGGTTGAGTCGAGCGAATATTTTTCGATGTAGGCCAGAAAACCCTCCTCACGCTTTGCCGTTTGGTTGGAGCCGGAGGCTTCGTTTCCTTCGCGCAGCATGTGCACCATGAGCACGGTGGATGATGGCTCGAGGTTGCTTAGCATGATTTTTGCAGCCACGAATCCGCTTTGGTGCGACTGCTGTCCGTAGTAGGCGAGGCAGCTCACGCTTTCTACGTTGGAATCGACAAAAACAACGGGGATGCTGCGCTCTTCCAGCACTTTGGTGAGCTGGAGCACTTCGCGCCTAAAGAAGGGCGCCATGAGCACGCCGTCGGGGTTGATTTCGAGGAGGCGCTGCGTCTGGGTGGCAAACGACTCTATGCTGTACTGGTTGAATTGCAGAATTTCCGTTTTTACGCGGTAGTCCGACACCTCTTCTTCTGCGCGCTTAATGCCTTTGATGACGTCCCACCAGTAGTCTCCTTGCACAGCTTGGGGCAGCAACACCACTAGACGGTAATCTTTTTTGATGGCCAGCACGCGCGCCATTTTATTTGGCTTGAAGTTGAGCTTGTTCAGGATATCTTCGATGCGCTTCTTATTTTCGGGCGCTACGCCGCCGCGATTATGAATTACGCGGTCAACAGTACCCGCCGATACGTTCGCCAAGACCGCTATGTCTTTTATGCGTATTCTATTTTCCGGGAAAGCCAGCTTTTTAGCTCCGGGCTCCCATGCGCCTGCCTCGGCATCAGCGGGATTTTCGGCTTCGGGTTCAGCGCTGCTGTTGGCCTGAAGCTCGGAAATTTGTGCATCAGGCTCATAGCTGTTGTTTGCTTCACGCTCGGCAGCTTCTGCCTCCGGCTGATCGTTGCTGCTTGCTTCCGGCTCGTTGCTGCTGCTTCCCTGGATGGCGGAAATTTTTGCTTCGAGCTCAAAAATTTTTGTATCCGGCTCATAGCCGCTGTTTGCTTGAATCGCGGAAATTTTTGCTTCGAGCTCGGAAATTTTTGCTTCGGTGTCCGAATCAAAGCTGCTGTTTATTTTGGATTCGTAGATTCTTACTTCAGGTTCGGCGGCATTGCTAACTTCCGGCGTGTAGCTTCCTGCTTCGGCATCGGAGGCATGGTTGGATTCGGGCTCGGCGCTTCTTACTTCATCAAACTCAGACATAGGTCAATATTTTTTTATGGTTTGTAATTTGAAATTTACTAACATTTATCGTTATACAGCATGAGTGCAAAAGTAATATTTTTCGTGCAATTATACCTATGCAAGCATAAATTAAGTCGTAAAATATTGTAATACTTTACTAAGTAGGGGGCTATAAGTTTGTGTTCGTGCACAATCGCCCCCCAATATTTTAGTGTGCGCTGAGCCATGTATCCCCTGTTCCGGCTTCTGCAATCAGCGGCACTGCCAGCTTGTATGCGGATTCCATTTCGCTTACTACCAGCTGTTTTACTTCTTCGAGTTCGGATTTGTGCACGTCAAAAACCAGCTCGTCGTGCACCTGCAATATCATGCGCGACCGGAAATTTTTGCAGCTCAGGCGGCGGTGGATTTTTATCATTGCCAGCTTGATAATGTCGGCGGCTGAGCCCTGTATGGGGGCGTTGATGGCGTAGCGCTCTGCAAATCCGCGCACGACGGCGTTTTGCGAGTTGATGTCGGGCATCATGCGCTTTCTATCGCAGAGGGTTTGCACGTAGCCTTTTTCGCGCACCGTTTTGATGGCGTTGTCTATGTAGGTGCGCACCTTCGGGTAGGCGTCAAAGTATCCGTCGATGAGGATTTTTGCCTCGCTGCGGGGAATGTTGAGCCGCTGCGCCAGCCCGTACACCGATATGCCGTAAATAATGCCGAAGTTGGCGGTTTTTGCGCGCCGCCGCTGCTCTTTGCTTACCTCGCTGATGGGCACGTGAAATATTTTTGAGGCGGTGCTGGCGTGGATATCCTCATTTTTCAAAAAGGCTTCGACGAGGTTGGCGTCGTTGCTCAGGTGCGCCATGATGCGGAGCTCCACCTGCGAGTAGTCGGCGGCAAGGAGGGTGTGGTTTTCGTCGGAGGGGATAAAGGCTTTTCGGATTTCGCGTCCGCGCTCGTCGCGAATGGGGATGTTTTGCAGGTTGGGGTTGTTGCTGCTCAGCCTGCCGGTGGAGGTTACGGCTTGGTTGAATGAGGTGTGAATATGCCCCGTATGGCGGTTTACCAGCGTGGGCAAGGTTTCTACGTAGGAAGAGAGGAGCTTTTTCAGCCCGCGCATTTCCAGCACTTTGTCTATCACGGGGTGCTTGTCGCGCAGCGCCATTAGCGTTTCTTCGCTGGTGGAGTACTGCTTTGTTTTTCCGGTAGTGCGCGCGTTGTCCGTTATTTTGAGCTTGTCAAACAGGGCTTCGCCCAGCTGCTTAGGCGAAAAAACGTTGAGCGCAGGGTCTCCCGCAATCTCCTGAATTTCCTTTTCGAGCTTTTGCAGCTCTGCCGACAGCTCCTTGCCGTATTCGGCAAGCCCCTTGGCGTCGATGCGCACGCCTTCCCACTCCATATCGCCCAGCACGTACACCAGCGGCGCTTCTATTTCCTCGTACAGCCGCCGCAGGCCGTTTTTGTCCAGCTCGTCGAACAGGATTTTGCGCAGCTGCAAGGTAACGTCGGCGTCTTCGGCGGCGTACTCCGCCCGCAGCTCCGGCGCTACCTGCGACATTTTTTTCTGGCCTTCCTTTTTGCTTCCTATTAAATTTTCGATGGGGATGGGCTGGTAGCTCAGGTAAACTTCGGCGAGGAAGTTCATGTTGTGGCGCATGTCCGGCTCCAGCAGGTAGTGCGCCAGCATGGTATCGAGCAGCTTTCCCTGTAGCGCAACGCCGATTCGCTTGAGCACAAGGTAGTCGAACTTGATGTTTTGCCCTATTTTTGCAATGCTTTCGTTTTCCAGCGGGACGCGAAGCAGCGCCACCTTTTCCGCAAAGTGCTCTTCGCCGGGCGATAGCGGCACAAACCAAGCCTCGTGTGGTTTTACGGCAAACGATAGGCCTGCAACGTCGGCGTCGATGGGGTTGACGCCGTCCGTTTCGCTGTCGAAGCAAAATTCGGTTTGCTGCGCCAGCATATCGCACAGCGCTTTTACTTCGCTCACGCTTTGCGCTATGTGGTAGGCATGGGGGACGTTGGCGCTTGTTTTGAGGTGCAGCTTGGTGTCGGCGCTACTCGCCGACGCCTGCGCTGGCGCAGGCGGAGCAACGGCGCTGAACAAATCGCCCTGCTGGGGTGCGAGGGGCGATTTTTTTGCCGCTGCCTGCGAAGCGCTTCCTCCAAGCACCTCTCGCGCAAGGGCGTGAAACTCCAGCGTGGTGAATAGGTTGCGCAGCGCCTCTGCGTCGGGCTCTTTTCTTTGCAGCTGCTCTTCGTTCAGCTCTACGGGCACGTTGAGGTCTATCGTTACCAGCTTTTTTGCGAGCTGCAGCTGCGCAATGTTTTGCTCTATGGCTTCGCGGTTTTTTCCCTTTATTTCGTGCGCGTGCTCTATTACGCCCTCCAAGCTTCCGTACTGCGCCACCAGCCTTGTGGCTGTTTTTTCGCCAATTCCCGGCGCTCCGGGCACGTTGTCGGCGGTATCTCCCCAGAGCGCCAGCACGTCAATAACCTGCTCGGGGCGCTGTATGCCGTAGTGCTTGCAGATTTCATACGCGCCGATTTTTTCGTCCGATTTTCCCCAGCGTGCGGGCTTAAAAATTAAGATATTGTCCGTTACCAGCTGGCCGTAGTCCTTGTCGGGCGTCATCATGTAGGTAACAAATCCGGCGGTTTCGGCCTTTTTTGCCAGCGTTCCGATTACGTCGTCGGCTTCAAAGCCCGGCACGGCAATGATGGGGATGTTGAATGCCGCTATAATTTCCTTAATGATGGGCGTTGACTGCATGATGACCTCCGGCGTTTCGCCGCGGTTTGCCTTGTAGAGGGGGTACATGAGGTGCCGGAACGTTTCGCCGCCCGGGTCGAAGCATACGGCTATGTGCGTTGGATTTTCACGGCGGAGAAGGTCTGCCAGCGCTTTTGTAAACCCAAAGATGGCCGATGTGTTGAGCCCTTGAGCATTCACCATGGGTTTTTGTATAAAGGCATAGTACGCCCGGTAGATGAGGGCAAATGCGTCAAGAAGGAATAATTTTTTCATGCAATAGCTGGGTGTTTTTGAGGGGGAGTAGCGCCATACATTAGCGATTAGAAAGTATTTCAGTTTAATTTTTTTTGCACACGGATTTGACGGATTTACGCAGATTTTCCTGTCGGGTGATTTTATAATTACCTCATTGCCAACGTATTAAATAAATTAACGTAGCTTCTAACGAATAGCGATAGTGAATGGTAATACAATAAAAGCGTAGTGAATAATGCCCCTATTTACTACGCCTAATGCGCTACGAAGTTACGACAACTTTTTGAAACCGCCAAACAAATTTCAGCTATCGCTTGCGCCCTCTGTGGAACTCTGTGGAACTCCGTGTTGTTATTTATTACACAGAGTTACACAGAGTTACACAGAGAACCTCAGAGTTTTTTACCTGTAAATTCTGTAAATTTTGTAATTCTGTAAATTTAATTTTTTAATTCTGTAAATTCTGTAAATTTTGTAATTCTGTAAATTTAATTTTGTAATTCTGTAAATTTAATTTTACAATTCTGTAAATTTAATTTGCAATTCTGTAAATTTACTCTTTCACGGCCTTCAACGTTTTTACCTTTCCGTTCTTTTCCAGCCGGATGAAGTATATACCCGCCGGCAGGTGCTCCAGCCGAATGGCCACCGTTGTGCTCCTCACCTTTTGGGAGTGAACAAGTGCGCCGCCGGTGGTGGCAATCGTGAGCGTGCAGCCCTCCGCGCCGGCGAGGCGCAGCTCGCCTGCAAACGGGTTGGGGTACAGCGATACCTCCGCCAAGAGCGCATCTTCTACGCCTGTAGCTCCCTGCGGCAGCCGCGTAACCGTTATTCTGTAGGTTTTGGTTGTGCCGTTTTGTGCCGCTACTCTTACGCTAAAGCTATTTGCGCCTACGACGAGAGTTTGGCTGCCCGCGCCGCTTACCGTTGCACCCGCATGGTTGGCGGTAGCGGAAATGGTAATGCTGCTTACCTCGTAGGCAACAGTCGCCGTGTAGGTGGTATCGGTGGCGCTGAACGCAGGCGACAAGCTCCCCGCGCTTACCGACAGGGCTTTTAGCGTGGCGTCGTTGCTTGAGGCTGTGGCTGCCGCTGCGC
>JAISLN010000233.1 GCA_031290835.1 Prevotellaceae bacterium | reverse complement strand
ATCGCGCACAGCTTTTGCGCAAGCCGCACCTGCGGGCTTTGGATGTACTCGCCGTACACCATCAGGTGCATGTACTGCGCCGCCTGCCGCTGCACCGCCGCCACCACCTTGGGGTGGCTATGCCCCACGTTGCTCACCGACACGCCCGCCACCAAATCAATGTAGCGCTGTCCGTCGGGGGTGTAAAGGTAGATGCCCTCCGCGCACGAAATCTCCAGCCCCATGGGAGCGGCGGAGGTTTGCGCAACATGCCGGAGGAATAGGCTGCGTAGCGATACGTGGGACATTTTTTTGCGGGATATGCGGTTATTTGCGCAAAGTTAGCAAAATTCTTCGATGCTAAGCGCAACGATAGTAAGCCACTCAGGGTAGGGTGTTCAGACCTGCGTAATTTTTTCTGCTAATTTTTGCCGAAATTATTCTGCGCAACAACCTCATTTTCATCTAATTTCTCAAACAAAACGGCCTCAGTAGCCATGAAATACGCCACCTGCAACCCAACCTCATTAACCTCATAGAGCGATGCTGCGAGCGAACAATGAGGTAATGAGGTATTGTTTGCATCATATACTTTTGCTACTGAGGTGGTTTTGTTTGAGAAATTAGGTAAAAATGAGGTTTTCGCTACCTCCTTTTTCAGCTCAATTTTCGGAAGAAAAATTTCGTATCTTCTGAACACCCTACCCGCAGGCTTTAGCTTCGTCGCTTTTTATTAATTCTCTACGGAAAACCGGAACTCGGCGAAGCCAATTGAGAAAAAGAGAGATACGCCGATTTCTACTGATACTACTGCCCTACGGACAACCAGCCAATCCGGAAAAATATAATATCCTACAATGTATGGCGCTACCCTAAATTCTTCGACATCTCCAGCATCCTCACAATAGATTTCTCCGCCTTGCGCCGCAAGCTCTCCTCCACAGCTATTTCAGGAGATTCATTTTTTAGGCATAGGTAAAGTTTTTCGAGCGTTATCAGCTTCATGAACTCGCAGTCGTTGCAGCCGCAGGTAGAGTCAGCAGGAGGCGCCGGTATAAAAATCTTCTGCGGATTGCTCCGCTGCATCTGGTAAATAATACCCGGCTCTGTGGCAACTATGAACTCCCTATCGTCGCTCACCTGCGAATACTTTAGCAGCGCTGCGGTAGAGCCTACTTTATCCGCCAAAATCAGCACAGGCTTTTTACATTCCGGGTGCGCCAAAACCTTAGCGTTGGGGTATTGCTTTTTCAGCTCCACAATCTTTTCAACCGAAAACTGTTCATGCACGTGGCAGGCGCCGTCCCAAACCACCATATCCTTGCGACCAGCTTGGGTTTTAATGTAGTCGCCAAGATTTCTATCCGGCGCAAAAAGTATCTTTTCGCTTGCCGGCAAGCTGTTCACAATCGCGAGCGCGTTGCCCGATGTACAGCAAATATCGGTCAGCGACTTCACCGCCGCCGAAGTGTTGACGTACGATACCACCGTGTAGCCCTTATGATCGTCAACAAAGCGCTTAAACGCGGCGTAATCGCACGATTCGGCAAGCGAGCAGCCGGCGTTCATGTCGGGAAGCAAAACCTTTTTATCCGGCGAAAGTATCTTCACGGTTTCACCCATGAAGTGCACCCCACACACTACCAAAAGTTTATTGCGCAGCTTCACCGCCTGTTGCGCCAGCGCAAGGCTGTCCCCAACGCAGTCCGCAGCATCCTGAACCTGCGAAACGGTATAGTAGTGCGCAAGTATGGCGGCGTCCTTTTCCCGCTTCAGGCAATTTATTTTTTCGAGTAGCTCCATGCGCGAAATGTTTATCAACAGTAATTTATTATATTGATTTTTCTTTGTTTTATTTTGAATAGACAAAAAAATAGATATAGTATGATTATAGCCTGTTGGCGTTGTAAATATTTTTTTGCCGAAGCTGTTGCAAAATACGAAATGAACAATTTTGTGACATCTAATCAACCGTAAATATTTGCAGACTTATTTACTACAAAGCACTTGCGCCAACCGGCAAATCCTGTTTATTGAGCTGCAATGTTAGTAAAAATATGCTTGCCAACAAAGCAAAAGTCACGGAAATTTGTTGATTTGTGCGCAGCTATTTTTTATATCTAAATTTTGTAGTCTGGAGATTTTGTACATACGGAGACCTCTCTGTTAAGTGCAACTTTTTTGGGGTAAACTTTTTGTGGAAGAGTAAACACGAAATGCTGCCCTTATGAACAGGTAATGAAAAAAGTTTTCTTTGCCTTAACGATACCCGCAAAGTTTCGCAGAAAAATTTTGCCCTTGCCTGCCTAAACAATTCCTAATCAATTTAATTTTGCTACTTTTGCAGAGTAGTTTGCTGCGCCTCCGTTCTTCTGCATCCCCTCGTTCCAACCGATGCTTGCAAAAATGGCTCACACCGTAGGCGGTTCTTGTGCATAATCCCCGGATTTATCCGGAAAAAAATATCTGTCTATCATTTTCTTAATTACTAATTTTTAGTTGATTTTTTATGCTTGTAAAAACTTTTGGTAGTGCGGTTTACGGAATTAAAGCAACTACGGTAACGGTTGAGGTAAGCGTTGTTGCGGGCGTCAACTTCTTCTTAGTTGGCTTGCCCGACAGCGCCGTTAAGGAAAGCCAGCACCGAATTACCTGTGCTTTACGCGCTAATGCTTATAAATGGCCTGGAAAACAGGTAGTTATCAACATGGCGCCGGCGGACATCCGTAAAGAAGGTTCGGCCTATGATATGACTTTGGCTATGGGAATCTTGGCGGCGTCGGAGCAGATAGAGGGTGTGGAAAAGTTGAGTGACTACCTTATTATGGGAGAGCTTTCGCTCGACGGCAGCTTGCAGCCCATCAAAGGAGCCTTGCCCATTGCCATTCAGGCAAGGGAGGAAGGATTTAAGGGTTTTATCTTGCCAAAGCAAAACGTCAACGAGGCGGCTGTCGTCAGCGGGCTCAACGTGTATGGAGCGGAGAACATTAGGGAGGTAATTGATTTTTTCAACGGCGCTGGAGACTTGCAGCCTGCTGTGGTTGATATACAGAAAGAATTTTTGTCGCACGCCAATAATTATGATATTGATTTTTCGGAGGTTAAAGGTCAGGAAAATGTAAAGCGCGCCTTAGAAATTGCCGCTGCAGGCGGACATAACGTCATTATGGTTGGCGCACCGGGAAGCGGTAAAACTATGCTTGCCAAACGTTTACCTACTATTATTCCCCCTCTTACGCTCGATGAAGCCTTGGAAACAACCAAAATCCACTCTGTGGCTGGACGCGTGGATAAGAATACAGGCTTGATGACCAAGCGTCCTTTTCGGGCGCCGCACCACACTATTAGCGACGTTGCCTTGGTGGGTGGCGGAGCTTTTCCCCAGCCGGGCGAAATATCCCTCTCGCACAACGGAGTGCTCTTTTTGGACGAGTTGCCGGAGTTTAAGCGAACAGTTTTAGAGGTCATGCGCCAGCCTTTGGAGGACAGAAATATTACCAT
>JAISLN010000232.1 GCA_031290835.1 Prevotellaceae bacterium | reverse complement strand
AAATTGTTGGTAACGTGCTGGTTTTTAGCAAAAAGAAAATACAGCGCAACGGCAGCTGTTCAAAACATGTTGATAACCACCCCGTTTTTTCGAATCGCCTTTATGTGCGTTGACCCTGGAGGAGCAGCCATTAGATGAGAAACGTGCAAGAGAAATTGTTATAAGAAAAGATGATTACGCGCTGGTGTACTTCTGCGCAACAGCTCATAAAAAACAAAGGGGCGCAGATGCTTGGAAGTTAACCTCCCGATGGGAAGAAAAATTTTCCAAGGCATTAGTCGGCAATACTTACCAAAGAATCCTATGCTCCTACTACTACGCTTGTGATGGTAATAACGATAATGTGCACAGGTATTACGTAGAAAAAAATATGCTCCCAACGCTGCCAATAGACAGCCTAAAGGAACCGGAATCAAGACTCTATAGCAGCTTCTGCACGGTAGTGGAGCAACCCACGGCACAAATGCTGGAGGAGTGGAGCAAGCTTACCGGAAAGTAGCGGTATGTTTTGGCTGTCATAAGCGTACAAATCAGGTTTGCTTTGCCCTACATATACGCTTAGGCTTCTTTCAGCGAATTTAAGATGAGTTGGGAGTGTCGCCCGTCGGTGGGGTTGTAAATTCGGTATTATTGTGCTACCTTTGCAGAAACTGTTTTACTTCCGATAAAACCCCAAAAGTTTGATGATTGGTATCGCAAAAATATTCCCCCTTACTTGCATCATTGGGCTTGCCGCTCTTGCCGCTACTTATGCTCAAGCGGGCAAGGGGTACGGCGAGCCTAATTCCCCCCCAAAAAACGCTCCAAAAACATGGTCAAAGGTGAAGAAGCCGCTGTACGCGAGCTTTGTAAGTAAAGATATTCGCTTTTCTCAAAAAAATGTTCCCAACGTAGATGAGGTCAACCTGTGGGGCGCAACCTGCTGGCGCGGCGAGCGCATTGGTACGCAGCTGCTGCTGTGGAGCGGCACGGGAGTTAGCGAAGTGGCGCTGCGCGTGTCGGATTTGGAAACGGCCA
Source organism: Prevotellaceae bacterium (assembly GCA_031290835.1). GTDB lineage: Bacteria > Bacteroidota > Bacteroidia > Bacteroidales > UBA932 > JAITMY01. The sequence continues at coordinate 5,045 of JAISLN010000232.1, read as the reverse complement.
CAGGGCAAAAAATTGACGCCAAGCGCTGCACAACAGGCTTTGTGCGCTACGTGATGAGCGATGAGCTCGGCGCGGACGGCTGCTCGCCGCGCCCAAGCGCCAACCCCGACTCTGCGCTTGTGGCCGACGCCATTGAGTACAAGCCTACGGTAAATATTAAGAAAAGAACCGTGCAGCCCGTGTGGTTTTCCCTGAACGTTGACCCCGAAACGCCCGAGGGCAAGTACAAGGGCTTTATTACCGTAACCGCCAAAGAGCTGCCGGAGCCAATTACGCTAACCGTCAACGTTTTTGTGCGCAAACACCTCTTGCCGCCTGCGCCGCAATGGTCGTTTTACCTTGACATGTGGCAAAATCCCATGGCTGTGGCTCGCCACCACAACGTTGCGCCGTGGAGCAAAGCGCACTTCGGCGCCATGCGCCCCGCCATGGAGCTGCTGGCGAAAAGCGGACAAAAATCCATCACCATCCCCATTACCGGCAACGCCATTGAGGGCGCGCTGCCCAACGATTTTGAGTCTATGCTCACCCTCACGCGGCGCGTGGACAACACGTGGAGCGTGGATTTCACCAAGTTTGACCTCTGGGTGGAGTTTATGATGAGCCTCGGCGTCAGCAAGGAGCTGAGCTGCTACGTGAACGTTAAGAACACGCAAACCGTTTCCTACTTTGACCAAGCGAGCAACAGCGTAAAGGTGCAGGAGTTTTTGGCCGACAGCAAGGAGTATGGCGACTACCTCAAGAGCATGCTGGAGCTGCTTGCGGCGCACCTCAAATCCAAAGGCTGGTTTGACCAAGCTGCTATTTGCGTAAAAGAATCGGGCAAGGAGCGCCTGCGCAAGCTGATAGCCCTTGCGGCAAAAGTTGATACCTGCTACAAGGTAAGCTACACCGGCAGCTACTTTGCCGATGTTGAGCGCTCGGTTGGCCGCTACAGCATTGCGCCGAAGCACGTTGCAGCAAGCATGCAGCGGGATACGGCAGGCCGGGCAGAGCGCCTGCTGTGCATTTACTCGCCGTGCAGCGACGCGCAGCCCAGCACGTACACCTTTTCGCCGCCCGCCGAAGCTGCGTGGCTGTGCTGGTACGCCGCCGCCAACGGGCTTGACGGCTACACGCGCCAAGCGTACAACAGCTGGGGGAAAAATCCCCTGCAAGACGCGCGGAGCGCCTCAAGCGCAGCGGGATACTACGGCATGGTCTATCCCGCAGGCGGCTCATCGCTTCGGATGGAGCGCTTGGTGGAGGGCATTCAGGATTACGAAAAAGTAAAGATCTTAATTCGGGATTTTGACCGGACAAACAACGTGATAAACCGAGAGAAGCTGAAGAAAGCGCTTCGCTCGTTCACGCTCAACAATCTCAAAGTAAAACAAGCAGGCAAAATGGTAGAGGAGGCAAGGATTGTGCTTAATTCGCTGTAAAATAGTTCCCCAAAAACGCTATATATTATTGTACTACTAAAAAAATTATCTAAGTCATGGAAACGATAACATTTAACCAGCTACGCCGCATCAAAGATGCGCTACCCGATGGAAGTACCCACAAGATTGCCGATTTACTTGGCGTAAACGTTGATACGGTGCGCAACTTTTTTGGCGGCGACCACCTGCAGGCGCAAACGGCCGGCATTCACTACGAGCAAGGCCCCGACGGCGGGCTTGTTAGCTTTGACGACCCCACCATGCTCAACCTTGCGCGAAAAATTTTGCAGGAGCATAAAATTACGGTGTGCTGACTTTTTGCGCACTCAAGCGGAACAACATAACAACATAACAACATAACAACATGCACAACAGGTTGACGGCAGCAGGGCCATAGCTCTGCGCCGTCAACCTGTTGTTTGTGGCGTTTTTTAGGCTCTCCGATTTGAAACCACAGCCATTTGATATTATTGTTGTTGGCGCCGGCGCTGCCGGCGTAATGGCTGCCGGACGTGCCGCCGAGCTGGGCGCAAGCGTACTCCTGCTCGAAAAAATGGAGAAGCCGCTCCGCAAGCTGCGCATTAGCGGCAAGGGGCGCGGCAACATTACCAACACCAAACCGATACACGAATTTCTGCAAAAAATCTACCCCGACGGCAGCTTTCTGCGCCCCGCATTTTCGCTGTTCTTCAACACCCATTTGGTACAATTTCTGCACAAAACAGGCGTGCGCACCGTTGAGGAGCGAGGCGGCCGCGTGTTTCCCGCAAGCCAACGCGCGTGGGATGTGGCCGAGGCGCTGCTGCAATGGGCGCGGCGCATGGGGGTGGAGCTTTTGTGCCACGCGCCGGTTACCGCCGTTACGCACGGCAGCGACGGGCTATTTTCGGTGATGTTTGAGCACAACACGGCCAAGCGCGTGGCGCATGGTAAACAGCTGCTGCTGGCTACCGGAGGGCTCGCCTACCCAGCAACAGGCTCAACGGGCGACGGGTACGGCTTTGCAAAAAAGCTGGGGCACAGCATCACGCCGCTTCGCCCTTCGCTGACGCCGATTGAGGTGGACGGATTGGCCAAATTTGCCTTCAAGGATTTGCCGCTGCGCAACGTGAAGCTCACCGCCACCGCCGCCGGCAAAACCATCGGCGAGGAGCTTGGCGAGCTGACGCTGACCGGCTTCGGCATTTCGGGGCCTATTGCCCTGCGGATGAGCCGCAGCATTGTAGATGCTCTGCAGGTGCAGCGCGAGGTGGCGCTACAGCTGGACTGGAAGCCCGCGCTGAGCAAGGTGCAGCTCCAAAATAGGCTGGAGCGCGAGCTTCTGCAAAGCGATATTCGGCATACGGGCGATCTTCTGCGTAAGCTGATGCCCGCGCCCGCTATTCCGTTTTTTGCGGAGCGGGCAGGGCTGCAAGTGAGGGCTAAAGTGTGTGAAAACGCCAAGGAAAAGATTGTAGAAACTCTCAAATGTTGTACCTTGCGCGCCTTTGGGTATCGCCCGTTTAGCGAGGCAATTATCACAGCGGGAGGCGTTTCGGTGGATGAGGTTGACGAAAACACCATGCAGTCGAAGCGGGTTGCAGGGCTGTACTTTGCCGGCGAGCTGCTCGACGTTGACGCCAGCACGGGCGGGTATAACCTGCAAATAGCTTTTTCTACGGGCTGGCTGGCGGGAAGCAAAATGGCCGGCGGCCGCTGAAATGGCCGGCATCAGATTGTGAATATCGGATAAATATAAAAAAAATAAATAGCTGTTTTTAGATTAACTATGATATACAGGTTAGGTTTGGACGTAGGGTCAACAACTGCCAAAATAGCCGTTTTGGATGCCAACGGGTCGCTGGTTTACAACGCTTACCGCAGGCACAACACCAAGGTTACGGAGGTGGCGTGCACGTTTTGCGACGAGATACGGGAGAAGCTCGGAAATTGCAGGGTGAGCGCCATGGTTACCGGCTCGGCGGGCATGGGCATTTCGGAGGCGGCGCGGATTCCGTTTGTTCAGGAGGTTGTAGCCGCATCGCGCCTCATTTTTGAGAAGTACCCAAGCGTTCGCACGCTCGTAGATTTGGGTGGGGAGGATTCCAAGATGATCTTCTTTCACCCCGACCGCCAGCCGGATATTCGCATGAACGGCAGCTGCGCGGGCGGCACAGGCGCCTTTATCGACCAAATGGCCATGCTGCTCAACATTCCCATCGAGGAGCTCGGCAAGCACGTGGCGGCGGCGCCCACGATTTACGCCATAGCCTCGCGCTGCGGCGTGTTTGCCAAAACGGACGTGCAAAACCTCATCAGCCGGGAGGTGCCCAAGTCGGATATTGTGGCGTCGGTGTTCCACGCGGTGGCCATGCAAACGATGAACACCCTGGCCCGCGCCTGCGACGTTGCCCCGAAGGTCATGTTTTGCGGCGGCCCCTTTTCCTTTCTCCCCCAGCTGAAGGATTTTTTCCTGAAGGCCATGAACCTGCAACCGCACGACGTGGTTGACGCCGAGCACCCCGAAATTGTGTCGGCGCACGGGGCGGCGCTCATGGAGGCGGCCCGCCTTGAGGTTGACGTTGACGACCTGCGGCGGCGGATAGCGGAGGAGCGCGTGGCGGCGGCGCCGCGCAAAAACGCCCTCCCCGTGCTCTTTGCCGACGCCGCCGAGCGCGAGCGCTGGCTGAAGTACGAAAAGGAGGTGGAGCTGGTGAAGAAGACGCCCATAGCCAGCTACAGCGGAACCTGCTGCTACGTGGGCATAGACAGCGGCTCTACCACCACCAAGGTGGCCATTATCGGCGAAAACAAGGAGCTCGTTTACAGCTACTACGCGCACAACAACGGCAACCCGCTCTACGCCGTCAAGCACGGGCTACAGCGCTTTGCCGAAGAGCTCAAGGCGGCGGGAAAAAGCGTGAAGCTTGCCGGCAGCGCCGTAACGGGCTACGGCGAAGACCTCATCCGCGCGGCCTTTGGCGTAGACCACGGCGTGGTGGAAACCATTGCGCACTACACGGCGGCGCACTACCTGAACCCCGACCTGAGCTTTGTGCTCGACATTGGCGGCCAGGATATGAAGGCTATCTTCATAAGAAACGGCGAGATTAGCCGCGTGGAGCTCAACGAGGCCTGCTCGTCGGGCTGCGGGTCGTTTGTGGAAACGTTTGGGAAGTCGCTCGGCTACGCTGCGCCGGAGTTTGCCGCGCTTGCCTGCACCGCTGCCCACCCCTGCGACCTGGGCACGCGCTGCACGGTGTTTATGAACTCAAAGGTGAAGCAATCGCTGCGCGAAAACGCCACCACCGCCGATATTGCCGCCGGGCTTTCCTACTCGGTCATCAAGAACTGCCTCTTTAAGGTGCTCAAGTTTCACGACCTGCAGGAGCTGGGCGACAACATTGTGGTGCAGGGAGGCGCGTTCAAGAACGCCTCCATACAGCGCGCGCTGGAGGTGGTAACCGGCAAAAAAGTTACGTGCAGCAAAATCCCCGAGCTCATGGGGGCGTACGGCGCGGCGCTGATTGCCATGAACGGAAAAGCTTAGGCGGTGAAATGCAGAACATCATTTATCCTTAATATTTGAAGCAATGAAAAGCTACAGCTCCTATCTGCTGCTGAATGCGCTGCTTGCCGCAA
>JAISLN010000231.1 GCA_031290835.1 Prevotellaceae bacterium | reverse complement strand
GACGCTATGCGCGGTAGCGAACAAAAAGCCACCGGCAAGCTGCCTGCTACAGGCGGCGCAAAAGTATGTTGATGCAGCGCGTACATGGTTGCGGTAAATTTTTAGGTTGAATTACGGGTACAAAGGTAAGTCGTCCTTACCGCACAAAAAATACCACGTTTGTGGTATTTTTTTGTGCGGTACAAAATGAAATGTTAGAAAATTAATTTATTTTATCCAAGAGCTTACCTGTCTATGCTGAGCGCTTCTCCTTCGGACTTAGCCACCATCACGGCAACGCACGTGTCACCGTAAACGTTTACCGCCGTGCGCATCATATCCAGCATGCGATCTACGCCCACCACCAGCCCGATTCCCTCCAGCGGAAGCCCAACAATGTTCAGTATTACGGTCATCATTACCAGCGCCGCCATCGGGATGCCGGCAGAACCTACGGCGCAAAGCAGGGAGGCGCATACAATCAGCATTTGTTGAAAGATGGAGAGCTCTATCCCGTAGACCTGCGCAATGAAAATAACGGCAACGCACTCAAACAGCGCTGCGCCGTCCATGTTGATGGCCGATCCCAAAGGAATGGTAAACCGCGTTACCTTGGAAGAAATTCCATCGTTGTGCTCAACAGCGTAGAGCGTTGTTGGGAGGGTAGCGCCGGAGGAGGCTGTGGAGAAAGCCGTCAGCAAAGGCGTGGACATGTTTTTGAAGTGCTGCCACGGTTTTACTTTGTAGCAGCGCAGCATCAAAGGCAGCCATGCAAAGGTGTGAAGGCACAGCCCTACGCCTACCGTTACGACGTACATCAGCATGGCCCGAATAAGCGAAAAAAAATCCTCCGTTGCGCTAAACTGCCCCATGGTGATGGCAAAAATACCGATAGGCGAAAAGCCAACTACTTTTTTTGTAGCCAGCATAGTAATCTCCCATCCGCCTTTGATGAGATGCCGTATGGCACTTCTGCCTTCGGCCGAAATTCTCGAAAGACAGACGCCCGTAACAATCGCTATGAGAATAACGGGAATAGTGTTATTCTGTGAAAAAGCGTAGAAAATGTTCTTGGGAATAAGCTCGGCGATAATATTTGCTACCGAAGATTGCCCCATCTTGCCCGATATGGCCGCCGTATGCTCAATAATGACGCTGCCGCCCGGCTGTAGCAGGTTGACCATGCATAGGCCGGTAACGGCAGCTATCAGCATCGTGATAAGGTAAAATGCACCTGTTTTTAGCCCTAATTTCCTCAACCCGGCGCCGGGATTTTGGATGTCTGCAATGCCGGTAACAATTGAAAAGAAAAGGATGGGCACAATCAACATGCTCAAAGCATTCATGAATAAGCTACCTATCCATGCAATGTAGGGCGTTGCTGCGGGCAATCCTGTCCCGCAACCGGCTCCGGCAACAAGCGCAATTAGTATCTGCCAGTGGAGCCTCATTCGATGTTATCCAAGTATTTGTATCCACTTCCGGTGTTCAGCAGCAGCACCGTTTCGCCGCTTTTAATCCATCCCGATTGGCTAAGCGCCTTAAAGGCGTGCCACAGCGCAGCGCCTTCGGGAGCGGTGAGCAGCCCTTCGTTCGATGCCAACTCCTTGAGCGCCAACAGAATATCGGAATCGCCAACGCTAACGGCATACCCGTTACTTGCTCTCAGCACTTTCAGTATCTCCTTGTCTGCGTAAGGTTTTGGCACCCTCAAGCCGTTGGCAATCGTAAAGCCGCTGTCCTTATACTCGGAGCGCGGCGCATTTTGGTGAAACGCCGTGCAGATGCCGTTGCAGCTGTTGCTTTGAACGGCCACCATGCGCGGACGGTTACTCCCTATCCAGCCTACCTGCTCCAGCTCGTCAAAGGCTTTCCAGATGCCAACGATGCCGGTACCCCCGCCGGTAGGATACAGCATGACGTCCGGAAGCTGCCAGCTGAGCTGCTCCGCAATTTCGTAGCCCATAGTTTTTTTTCCCTCAAGGCGATAAGGCTCTTTCAGCGTAGATACGTCAAACCATCCCGCTTGGGCGGCTTTTTCTCCGGCCAGCTTTCCGCAATCGCTAATGTTGCCATCTACCTCCGTAATTTCGGCGCCAAATAGGCGGGTTTCTGTTTTGAATGCGGAAGGGGTAAGCGTCGGCATGAAAATATGCGCTTTCAACCCCGCCTTGGCGGCGTATGCTGCCAGCGCTCCTCCCGCATTCCCCGCAGTTGGTATGACAAAGGTAGCAACTCCCAGCTCTTTTGCTTTTGAAACGGCCACGCTCAACCCGCGAGCTTTGAACGAGCCCGTCGGGTTATTCGATTCGTCCTTGAGCAAAACTTGCTTCCCGGCAGCGTATTGCTTCAGGTTGAGCAAAGGCAAAATGGGCGTGAAGCCTTCGCCGAGCGTAACAATATTTTGCTCATCCTCTACCGGCAAAAACTCTCTGTATCGCCAAAGGGACGAAGGACGGTTTTTTAGCCCTTCCTTTGTCAGCGTATTGCTCTTCCACTGATACCGCGCCGCTAAAATTGCTTTGCACGACTCATCCGCGCACACGTGGTGAAGCACATTTTTGGGGTATATTTTTCCACATTCTACGCATTGCAGGTGCGTGAATAAGCTGCCTGTTGCCTTTTTCTCCAGCATTTCATCTATCTTGTTCGTTGATATTCAATTACCTTCCTCTCTTTCAGGTCGTACTTTTGTCCTTTGCTCAGGAAGAAGAACGGCGTATTGGGTATTTGGCTCACCACGTAGCCGGCAAGGGAGTGGCTGTTTCTGTTGTCGTCGCTTTCCTTTCGCTCCCCGCTCCCGGTAATGGTAGCATAGTCGTAAATTGCGACGTAAGAAACGCCCAGCACTTCTATAACATCTTTCTGCACCAGCACCGCCGTTGCTTCGTCTATCCCGATGCCGATGGTGGAGGGAGACCAGCTTACCAGCTCCAGCAAATCGAACTGCCGGTTGAAGCGCAGCAAGTGCTGATCGATGGCAGCATTTTTCAGAAAGCCGAGACCTTGCGAATGGTCGCCGAGTAAAATATGAGGCCCTTTGGAGTCGCCCCGCCACAGGATAGACCCCTGAATGCTTGCTCCGGCAGAGCTGCCGGCAATAACCCCTCCCCGCTCCAGCACACCCCAAAAGGCTTGATGCGTAAGCGTGTTCAAGTATGCGTCGGCTACGCGAAATTGCCTCCCGCCGCCAAAAAACACCCCGGTTGCTTCGTCGAGCACGGCTGTAAAAGATTTGCTGTTTGCTTCGTTGACGTCTGTTGTGTGCAGCGCGGTAACTTGCGTAATGCCGGTTGCGCGTTTTATGCCTTCTACCAGCCGCGTGTCGGACGGGTTGTCCCCAGCGGTAGTAACTACCACTATTTTTGCCTTCTCCTTTCCGCCGGCAAGCTCCGTAAATTTACTCCAGATATCCGGCGCAGAGCCTCCTCCACCGATAATAATCAAAGAACCTTTTTCCGGCCCATGCCTCGTTGTGCCGTCCTTAATGGTGATGGGTGATTGTGCAGATGCGTAAATGCTTAAAGTGCACAAAAAAACGAAAAATATAGCTTTCGGTTTCATAAAATTTATTTTTTTAATTTGTTAATAATAAATACTGCTCTTGCTTCATGTTGGTTGTTGTTGTTGTTTGTCGGCTATTGCGGGTGCTTGGCGTCCCACTGATATTCGGAGTATGGGCGCACCATTTGTTCGTACACATGGTGCGTTGGCAGGTCATTCGGCAGCTGCGCTAAGCGGTCGTACCTTCGGGCGTCAAACCATCTATGCCCTTCCCCGTAGAGCGAATACCTGCGCTGATTGAGCAGCTCGTCAACTAATGCCTCCTTATCGGTGACAATGGCAGGCTTTGCGGTCGCAATGGCTTGCAATCCGGCGGCGGTGCGTATTTTATCCAGCGCCGCTACGGCGTCTGCCAGCGCTTGGGTGTGAATTTTTGCTTCGGCGTAAATCAGAATCAGCTCTTCATTGCGCAGGATGGAAACAGGCGACGACTGTGCGGGATAGATATTTACATCATATTTTCCGGTTAACCCGGCAAATAAGCGATCTTCATTCCTTCTCGCCAGCTTTTCCGCAACGCGGGTATCGCCCTCCTCCGCCTCCTCTACAAAGTTGTTTTGCGCCACCACCGGGGCGTCGTTCGAGTTGAGCTGCTGCCACAAAGGGTTTGCCTGATCGCCCGAAGCGGTAGAAAACGTAAATACCGGCCCTGCTTTGAGATCGCCGCTCAGGTCGAAAAAGGACGCCTGCAAAGCTGTCAGCACGTACTGCCAGTCTTTTTGGTAGATCCCGGTGCGGGCTGCCAACCCCCTGTTAAATTTGCCAAATGTTTCCGGGGTATTAAATCCCTCGTAGCCGCGTGTTACCGTAAAAGCGGAAAAAGAAGCGCCCGCTTGCTGTAAATCGGCAAAAGCCCTTTCCAACGTTGCTCGAATGGTATCCAGCGACTGCTCGTATGTTCCGAAAGGTCCGGGATTCAGCAAATCACCCGGCGAAATTAAATCCGTAAAGTACAGCCGGATGCCGTTTTTGTACTGCATATTGAGGGTATTCAACATCGCGTATGCTTTGATGGTGTTGGCAAATCCTCTAATGCCGGCTTTTTCTTCGTCGGAAAGCGTATTGGCTGCTGTGTTCGTTGCTGCCTGAATGAACAGCTCGGCGCGTCGCCGCGTTTGCGAAAACGCATCATAGTAGCCGTTGAAAAGCGTAGTGGCGCTGAGCTCTCCCTGACCCAGAAGCTCGGAGGTGCTCGTTAAATCCGACAAGTTCAGGGTGTACAGCTCCCGGCCTATGGCTCCGGAAACGCGATAAAAGGAGGACAATCCGTTGCGCGCGCTGGCTTGCAGCCCCACTCCCAGCTGGTTGATCTGCGTTCGGCTGGCATTTTTTTGCACAGCCTCCACAGAGGGTGCGTTGGGGTCAATAGTGTCATCTACTTCGCAGCCTGCAACCAGCGATGCGCCGACGATAAGAAGCGGCAGATAAAGTTTGTGTATAATTTTCATGATGATTTAGAAGTTAAGATTTAAGTGAAAAAATATTTTCCGGCTATTCGGGTAGGGCGAATTGTCAATGTCGCCTCCAATAGACGCATTGCCAAAGTTGGAAACTTCGGGGTCGTATCCTTCATAGCCGGTAATGGTGAACAGGTTGCTTGCCGAAACGCCTACCTTAACGCCGGAAATGGCGCTCAGCGTGGAGCTCAAAAAACTTTTCGGAACGCTATAGTACAGCGATATTTCGCGTAGCCGGATGTAGCTTGCATCCTGAATATAGGGGCCGCTGTGCTGCACCAGCCACGGATTATTGACCGTAGTGCCCGATACGCCTTTGGGTACGCCAACCATATCAAAACGGTCTGCTATCTCCGACCAGTCTTTGGATGTTCCGCCGGTATTCTTATGCCGCCACGTTACATGGCCATTGTAGTTACCCTGAGAAGTATGCAGCAAAAAGGCAAAGGTGAAATTACGCAGAAAGCTGATAGTATTACTCCACGATACCTGATACTTTGGTTGCGAATCTTCATAGCTCGCCAGCTGTACAATTCCCTCTTCATCGGGAACGCCGGGATCCCCATACCAGCGCGTAGGCGATTCGCCCAGCTTCAGCTGGTGGCGCGCCCACGCAAAGCTGTTGCCCGCGCGGGTGGTGGGTATATCCAAGCGGGTAATTTCGCTCCTGTTGCTCCAGTACTGAACGTTGGTTGTCCACGAAAAGTAGCGCTTATCCACAGGGGTAGCGGACAAGCCAACCTCAATCCCTCTATTGCGCAAATCTCCGATGGGGTACGCCGCGATGCTGCTCACACCCGTCCCCGAAGACAGCGCGTATGAATGAATGAGGTTGTACACCTTTTTGTTGTAAGCCGTAAATTCCAGCGACACGCGATTGTTGAAAAGCCCCAAATCAAATCCCCCCTCCAGCTCGCTGGCAGTTTCCGGCTCTATCCCTGCATTTCCAATGCTTGTGGGCGTTGTAGCGCCCAGCTTGCCGTCAATTACTACGGTTGAGAGCGACGTAAACGTATTGCCAAAAGATGGAACGCCTCCCGTTTCGCCATACGCCAGCCGCAGCTTCAGCTGGTTGATGGGTTTGATGCGCCAGAAATCAAAATTGGCAATATTTGCCGCTACGGACGCCCTTGGAAAAGGATAGTACTTCTGATGGTCGCCGTTTAGGCTTGACTTGTCAAAGCGTATGCTCAGAGTTCCTATAATCCTGTCGGCGTAGTTGAACTCCTGCTGGGCAACCAGCCCCACATCCTGCCATTGTCTGATGGTTTCGTTCGCTGTTCGGACGCTGCCGTTGTTTGGGTTTTTCTGGCCGGGCGCCAGACCTGCCCCTTCTATATAGCTTCTGTCCTGCTCCGTAGCCAGCCGTACATAGCCCGCTTGTGACACCAAGTCAACGTAGTTGCCTAACTTCCATGAATAAATTAGGAATGATTGCAGGTTAAGGTTGAGGCTTCTGTTTTTGGAAAAGCGGGAAGCGCCGGGCGTAGGGTCAACAGCCTTTGTGCTGAGATCATCGGGAAAATATACAATGGCTTCTGAATTGACGTAATCAACTCCTCCTTGCAGCGATAGCTTGAGGTTTGATTTTTCATTCTTGATAAAGCTAAAGTTAACGCCCAGCGATTGTACAAACCGGTTGGTTGTTTCGGTATTTTCGGCGCGATTGGCTATTTCGAGGGGATTAAAGTTGGTGTACCGCGAAGCCGGATATATCCCGTTTTCACCGGGATGCAGCTGCGCATAGCTGGGCGTAAAAGCTAAGGCGTACAGAATTGCCGCCCCTCCGTTATCATTACCGGTAAAGCTCCGTTGGTTGGACGAATTGGTATAGCCCGAACCGGACGTAAAATCAATCCTATCGTTTATCTGATGGTCAACGTTCAGCCGTATTGATCCCCTCTGAAATCCTGTCTTTTTATGGATGCCCGATTCTTGGCTCCAGCCCGCAGACGAGTAAACTTTTGTTTTCTCGTTCCCCCCAGAAAGGCTCAGCTGCGTGTTGCTAATGGCGCCTGTATTCCCAAATATTTCCTTTTCGTAGTCGTATATCTCACCTTTGGCGGTGGCTTCTTGCCATAGCGCAATTTCGGTGGGAGCGCCGGCTTTAAAAACGTAGTCAAATTTGCTTTTTTGCTCCACGCCAAGCGGCTCCGTACTCCAGTCGGAAGTGCCCAGCAGACGTGTAGCTTGAGCAAATCCTACATCCTGCCGCAGGTTGATTTGGGTTTTGCCGGCTTTCCCCCTCTTAGTTTTGATGATGATTACACCGGCATTGGCGCGCGTACCGTAAATAGCAGCGGCGCTTGGCCCTTTCAATACTTCAATAGACTCAATGTCCTCCGGATTGATATCTGCGATGCGATTAGGCGTCTGGTCTTGCCCGCTCCCTGCATTGGTAAAATTACCCGACCCCGTTCCGGATGGCAGCTGATCGTTGTTGAGGAATACGCCGTCGAGAACGTAAAAAGGCTCAGATGTACCGTTGATAGACGACACTCCTCTCAGCTTAATAGATACGCCTCCTCCCGGCGCTCCGCTGTTCTGGTATATCTGCGCACCCAGAACTTTTCCGCTCAGCGCACCGTCAAGCGTTTCCGGCGTAGTGGAGCCCACCAGCGCCTGATCCGTAATGCGCACTACCTGATTGGCGGCATTGCTCCTTTTGATGTTTGTAGCCAAGCCTACCACCACTACCTCGTCAATCGCATTGTAATCCTCCTCAAGGTAGATAATGACAGCCTTATCGGGCGCCTCGTAAATATCCAGCGCCTGCGTTTTGTACCCGAGCAGGCTTGCCTCGATGCTCACCGGCAGCGAGGCCACGATGAAGCTAAAGCTGCC
>JAISLN010000230.1 GCA_031290835.1 Prevotellaceae bacterium | reverse complement strand
AAAAAGGCATAAGGAACTTTAGCCTCATGGGGGCGGCGTCGCTGGTTTTCGACACGCCCATAGGGATGCTTTCGTTCTCGAGCATGTACTACGACAAGCCCAACCAGCAATTTTACTTTTTGGTAGCCTTTGGCTACAACCTGCACAACAAAAGAGCGTTTTAAAAAACGACGCTTTACAACATACGTAAGAAAAAGTAAAATTGCTATGGGGTAATTTTTGGGCAATTTATTTGCTCTCAAATTTGAGCGCGATTTCTCCAAATTTGAGCATAAAAAAAGCGGGATGCTTTACCTACATTCCGCTTAAATACTTGGCGTTGAGATCGCTTTAATACTTGTGGGCCCAACAGGGCTTGAACCTGTGACCCCCTGATTATGAGTCAGGTGCTACTAACCAACTGAGCTATGGGCCCCATTAATATTCTCCTCTTTTTGGCAAAAAGGGGATGCAAATATACAGCTTATATTTGGAATTGACAAAATTTTTTTGCCGCGCGTACACCTACCTTCGGAAAAGGCTGCCCCGCTCGAGCCGGCTGCGCTTCGGCGCTGTAAATCTCCCCCATAAAATAGCCGCCGCAAGAAGCAAAAAGTAAGACAGACGAAGCATAGGTAAGCCACGTTTTGTAATTTTTCTTGCTTTTTCATTGAAAATACATATAAAAACGCTACCTTTGCAAACACTACCCGTAGCCCAACTTGCAACCTTCATGTTGTGGTGGTGAATGGCGGGACGCCGCAGGTTGTTGCACAAAGATTTTGAAAAAAATTCATGAAAAAATATGATTTTGTCATTATAGGCTCCGGCTTATTCGGCGCTGTTTTTGCGCATCGGGCAGGGCTCGGTGGTAAAACGTGCTTGGTGGTAGAAAAGCGTCCGCATGTAGGAGGAAATATTTACACGGAAGTGCAAGCAGGTATTCATGTGCATAAATACGGCCCGCATATTTTTCATACGAATGAACGAGAAATTTGGGATTATGTAAATAATTTAATTGATTTTAACCAATTTGTCAATTCCCCTATGGCGTACTATAAAGGAGAATTATACAACTTGCCTTTTAATATGAATACATTCTACAAGCTGTGGAAGGTAAAGACGCCGGATGAAGCCAAAAATATAATTGCTAAAGAAATTGAAGAATATGCGAACGTAGAGCCTTCCAACTTAGAAGAGCAAGCGCTGAAGCTTGTAGGCCGTGATATATACGAAAAGCTGATAAAAGGATATACGGAAAAACAGTGGGGACGAAAAGCCGTTGAGCTGCCTGCGTTCATTATAAAGCGCATACCGTTGCGCTATACGTTTAACAATAATTATTTTAACGACGCCTATCAAGGTATTCCCGTGGGAGGCTACACCCGTTTAGTGGAAAAATTACTTGAGAGGGCGGATGTTAAAACAGGGGTCAACTTTTTTGATGGCAGGAACGAATACGAAGCTCTTGCCGCCAAAATAGTGTACACAGGAATGATAGACGAATATTTTGGCTACTGCTATGGCCCGCTGGAGTATCGAAGCCTTCGATTTGAAAGCGAGCTGTTGAATACGGATAACTTTCAAGGCAGCGCGATTGTAAACTATACGGACTACGAAGTGCCCTATACGCGCATCATAGAGCACAAGCATTTTGAGTCCGGCACGCAAGCTCAAACCGTCATAACAAGAGAATACCCCGAAAAGTGGGCTAAAGGTAGTGAAGCGTACTATCCGATAAATGATGAAAAAAACAACACGCTTTTTGAGCGATACAAGCAAAAAGCAAAATTGCTGGAGAACGTTATTTTCGGCGGCCGGTTGGCGGATTATGCCTACTATGATATGGACAAAACGATACGAAAAGCCTTGGATACGGCTAATGAACATATAAAATAATTAATGTTAAATGAATTATGAGCAATACAGATTCGCTTTACATCGTAATCCCGGCCTACAATGAGGAGGAAAACATTAGCGCAATCGTTAGCGATTGGCATCCTGTCGTTTCTGAAATAGGCAATGGCTCCAAGCTCGTTGTTGTTGACGACGGCAGCAAAGATTCTACGTACAGCAAGCTGGTAGCGCTGCAAAGCGATTACCCTTGCCTGACGGTGCTGTCAAAACCCAACTCGGGGCACGGGGCTACCTGCATTTATGCGTATAAGTATGCTATAGAAAATCATGCCGATTATATTTTTCAAACGGATTCTGACGGACAGACCACAGCGTCGGAATTTGGGATATTTTGGGAAAATAGGCAGCAGTATGACTTTCAAATCGGCAAAAGGATCAACAGGGAGGACGGGAAAAGTAGGGTTTTTGTTACAAACGTTTTGCGCATTGTTCTATGGCTGGTTTTCGGAGAAAATATCGCTGACGCCAATACGCCCTTTCGCCTGATGAAGGCAGCGCGACTTGGCGCGATACTAAAAGTTGTGCCGAACGATTCTTTTCTGTCCAACGTGCTAATCAGCGTAATTGCCGTTAGGTGGAAGGAGCGATGCATCTGGCGCCCGATTACATTCAAAGCTCGTCAGGCGGGAGAAAGCTTTATTAAGCTGAAAAAAATAGTGAAAATAGGCTGGAAGGCATTAAAAGATTTCAGAGAAATAAACAGCGCATTGAAGCGTGTAAAATAAACGCGTATAAAAATTATCAACTTTCAATGAAGCAACTTTATTTGACCCACAAAGGCAACGCATGGTTTTGGACGTTTACCGGGCTTATGCTTGCGCTGCTTTTTGCTTTTCCGCTCCTGAGCCGCGACGCAGGCATGTCCGGCGACGAGGGGTTTAACATACAGCAGGCAAAGCATGTGCTACACTTTTACCAAACGCTCGGCAAGGATACCGTAGCCATCTCAAAGTACGGCAAGGACGGCAACATACGCGAATACGGGCAGCTGCCCGACAACCTCGCCGCCCTGATTGCCGCCGCTTTCCACGTGGAGGATATTTTGGCGGTGCGGCACGCGGTCAACTCGTTTTTTGGCTGGCTGGGAGTGCTGTTTGCCGCGCTGCTTGCCTACAGGGTAAGCGGGCGGTGGTTTGCCGCCGCCGTAACAGCCCTGCTGCTGTTTCTTTCGCCGCGCTACCTAGGGCACTCCTTCAACAACCTCAAGGATATCCCCTTTGCAGCGCTAATGATGATGGGTATCTACTACATCGTTCGGTTTTTGCAAACTTTCCCCAAGCCGCCCCTTAAGGTGTGCGCCATGCTCGCGGTGAGCATCGGGCTTGCCACAGGCACGCGCGTAGGCGGAATTTTGCTGATTGCCTACTTTGGGCTGTTCGGGCTGTCCTACTTCGTAAGCCAATACTTTGCCGGTTTTCAGCAAGGGGAAAAATCTTCCGCAAAAAAGCCCGCCAAGAAAACGCACGCCAAAATACAAGCCAACAAGCTATTTGTCAGAATGTTGGCGTACGGCGCTGTAATTTCCGTGGCGGGGTATATGCTGGCGGTGCTGGTATGGCCCTACGCCTTGGTTAGCCCGGTGAAAAACGTGGTGGCTGCTTTTCAAAACATATCCCACTTTCAAGTATCTATCCGTCAAAATTTTGAGGGAGCTATGCAGTGGTCGAGCGCGCTGCCGTGGTACTACACGCCCAAGTTCATCCTGATTTCCATACCCGTTGCCGCCATCGTGGGCGCGGTAGCGTATCTTTTTGCAGGGGGGCTTAAACGAGAAAAACGGCTCACCACCTTCATCGTGTATTTTTCCTTCATTTTCCCGGTGTTTTGGATTGTTTACTCCAACGCCAACGTTTACGGCGGCTGGCGCCACTCCCTATTTGCGTATCTGCCCATGGCGGTGGCGGCAGGTCTCGGATTCGGCGCTCTGACGGAAGTTGCCAAAAACAAATTTCTGAAAATTGCCTGCGCAATCCTGCCGCTGGCGCTGCTGCTGCCCTCGCTCGCCTTTACCATCCGCAACCACCCCTACGAGTACGTATATTTCAACAGCTTTGCGGGCGGGGCAAAGGACGCTTTTGGCCGCTACGAAATGGACTACTACTACCACTCTACCCGCGAGGCGTCGGAGTGGATAAAGGCGGACGTGGCAAAAAACGGCGCACCCGACAGCGCGCGCAAGGTGCGGGTGGTA
This sequence comes from Prevotellaceae bacterium, assembly GCA_031290835.1. Taxonomy (GTDB): domain Bacteria; phylum Bacteroidota; class Bacteroidia; order Bacteroidales; family UBA932; genus JAITMY01. The sequence continues at coordinate 6,506 of JAISLN010000230.1, read as the reverse complement.
ACGTGGCATGTCCCCTCCGTGAGCTACTTTTTCCGCAAGGATACCGCCGACTTTTCCGTCGCCTTTGCCCGCTGGAACGAGCGCGGGTACAGCAACTGGGACTACGCCGTCTTTACCGTAACGGGAATAAACCCCGAGCTGCTGAGGAGCAAGCAAGCGTTTCCGCCCAAAAATACCGCCTACCGCGTCAGCGTTGACGGCGTGCCCATCTGCATTGTGCTCAAGCGCGAGGATAGGTCGGACTACTACGGGCATCTGGCCATGCAGCAGGGAAAAATTGACGAGGCGATGCCGCACCTGCGCAGAGCGCTGGAGTACGACGAGTACAACGAGCAGGCGCTGGACGACGTCATCAACGCATACCTGCGCATGGGCATGGCAGACTCCGCCCTGACGTCGGCAAAGCGCTGGGCTAAGCTGAACCCGGGCAACCCCACTGCGCTCAACCACTTGGCAACCTTGTACTTCAACAAGGGTGATTTGTCGAACGCGCTCCTCTCGGCAAACGCTATCACCAAAATCAACCCCGGCGACATTTCGGGGCTGTGGATTGCCGCCAACGTGTACGTGCAGGAAAACAACCCCAACGCCGCGCTACGCAACCTGAACAGAATACTGCAAATTCGCGGCAACTTCAAGCCTGCCTACCAGCTCATGGCGCAAATATACAGCAACGCCGGCAACCACCAGCAGGCGCAACGGATTATAGAGGCAATGAACGGGATTAAGTGAATAATAGCGGGTAGTGCCAATTAGCTGAATTAGCTGGCCAGCCCTTATTAAGCCCTGTTTTCAAGCCGCAGGCAGCAAAACCTGCGAGAAAAGCAGACAAAAAATAATCCGCAAAAGCTCTTCTTTGAGCCTTTGCATCATTTTCTTCAGCTTCCAAGGCCGTACCCGACATGAAAGCGTTAATTTGAACGCCGGTTTCGCCCCAAACGGTTTGTGCAGGCTGTAACCCTTATGCTTGTCGCTCTTCTATGGAGGGGCGGCTTGGCTTGGCGGAATACAAATTTTTGAAGCTATCCTCAAAGTAATTCCAGCTAACTTTATCGGCCAAAAGAGCAAGCTCATGCTTCGGATTAATCAAATCCGCCAGCCGGGTGCGAAACAGCTCGCGATGGTCATCCAGAGGTAATTTTCCTAACATAATTTTCCGGTTTTTATGCGACATAAGGTACAAAAAACCGGCTGAAAATACCAACCTTTTTTACAGCCAATTTATTGACATTCAAGAAAATGAAAGATGAATAAGGGTCGACTATTTATGATTGTTTTTTTAAATCATTACCTAACGAATTTATATGACAATCGCCTCAAAAACAGCATTGTATTCCTATTCAAAAGGCGTTGAATATGCGTAGCACAACTTTTCAGCGAGTTACTACTCCCACCATTCCAAAACCCAAGCTTCCTTTTTCTCCGGCTCCCGTTTCGTACATTATTTTCAGCAGCTCTTTTGCTGCCTTCAACCTGAACTTGAAAAGAAAACCCCTGACTCTTGTCTCCGATGCGGTATTGGCTTTGATGGTAATGAGCTTCGATCGTATCGGCGATAAGAGCGTAAATTCAAAAGGTTCGCCTCCTTCAAACGGTTTTTGATAAAAACCTCGATATTTCTCCTTGAGGTTGTTGGTTAGCAGCTCTCCGTAATTGCCTGCATCCGGCGAAGCGTATAAAGCCTGTTTATTCCCCTCCCAAACGGAAACCGTCACGGGGGAAAGCGTTTGAAAAATCGCTTCATCGCCAAAGATAGGCGACGGAAGCGTTTCTATGCTTTGTACCCGAAAATGTACTTGGCTCTTTTTGTCGCCCAAAGAAAATTTTTTTTCCATAAAAATTCCCTTCACAAATTCCTCCGTAGATTTTTCGGGCAGGAAGGAGAGGTATAAGCTTGCCCTATCGCTGAGCAGCGAAAGCCGGTCGCCCACAGGTTTGGCACGGTCGCTTTTCAGGTTGGAAAAGGTAAACAGCTTGAATTGCTTGTGCGTTTCCGTCGGCAAAAAACCGTTGTCGTGGAGCCACGCGGAATAGGCTGCGTCTCCTTTGGCAATTACGCCGTAAATCCACGCAGAAAGCGGGTATTGATAGCTCAAGGGGAGAAAAGTGCCGGAAATACTTCCGGCAATCTGCAAATTAATTTTAAATCTCATGGTCAGGTGTATAAAAAATGGGGGGTTTCGTTTTCGTCTGCTGCATTGCAGGCAATTTCCACGGAGCGGATTCGTCCGCAATCTTATTTTTGAGCTCATCGGCTTGAGGAATGGCGCCGCATGGAGGCCGCAGCAACGCGACGGTAAGCGCTGCTTCTTTTGTGGTGAAAAAATGGTAGGGGTTGGCGTTGCTTTCCGGCAATTCTATATGCCGCGCTTTAGCTGCGGAGTAATAATTACCCAAAATCAATCTTCCGAAATTGGAGGCGCCGTAAGGCAAACATTTGATATTTTCTTCAGGCATAATTGAGTTTTTTCCAAGCAAGCAAAAGGCAAAGGTAGTGTTTTTTTGTAATTCATTACATGTAATATTCGCAAAAAATCTTTTGATTTTATATTCACAATGCAAAATTATTTGTAATTTAGCCCCCAAATTTCTCCTTCGGATAAATTCATTCGGAAATAAGCATGCTGCATTATTTTAGCGGGTTTGCAAATATGCTTATTCTTTTTTAATGCACAAAGCTATACCGCGCAAAGTATAATATAATACTATTTGAGAGCTTCCCAAGTTGAGCTTCGGCGCTGGTGCGCTGGAGCTGCTTGCCGACGATTTTTTGGTTGCGGGCTACAGTAATCTTTTGGTGCTCACCGCTCCGCCTGTTGCTCCGCTTACCGGCGCAACGCTCAATAGGCTGCGAGGGGGAGGCGTGCGCGTAACGCTTATTGAAGCCGTAACGCGCGAGCCTACCATCTCCGATTTGGACAATCTGCCGGAGCTCGTTGCCGACGCCCAAGCCGACAGCTTGGCGGGAATAAGCACATTTACCATGAAAACAATAACGATGATGAAGCAAAGTATCCGGACGCTACTCCTGTTCTTGACAGTAAATTTTTCGGCTTTTGCCCAGCAGGTAGCGCCCTTTCGGAAAGGCGACCGGGCGGCGTTTGTAGGCAACAGCATTACCGACGGCGGACATTACCATTCCTACATCTGGCTGTACTACATGACCCGCTTTCCCCATCATCCGATTACCGTATTCAACGCGGGCGTCGGCGGCGACCGCGTGCAGGAAATGTATAGACGGTTGGATGGTGATGTGCTCAGCAAGCGCCCCACCGTGCTGATGATTACCTTTGGCATGAACGACAGCGGCTACTTTGAATACAACGGCGATAGCGCCGAACAGTACGGAAAAGACCGGCTGAACGAATGCCATACCAGCTACCTGCTGCTGGAAAAACGCTTGCAGGAGCTGCCCAGCTTGCGGGTAGTGATGGTTGGCGGCTCTCCCTACGACCAAACGGCGCAGCTTGAAAATACCGCTTTCCGGGCAAAAAACGACGTGATGCTGCAAATAGCGGATTTTCAGGAAGCCTCCGCCAAAAAAAACGGGTGGGAGTTTGTGGATTTCAACCGGCCGATGACCGAAATGAACTTGGCGGGACAAAAAACCGACTCTGCCTTTACCTTGTGCGGCGGCGACCGGGTTCACCCCGACAACGACGGCCACATGGTGATGGCTTACCTATTCCTCAAGGCGCAGGGATTTGCAGGCCGCGAGGTAGCCGCTATGCAAGTTGACGCCGCCAAAGGGGAGATTATCCGCGCTAAGTATTGCCGGCTATCCAAGCTGCAAGTATCGCCAACAACGGTCAGCTTCGACTACTTGGCAGAATCCTTGCCGTACCCTCTAGATCCGGTTGCCCGCGGGTGGGGACAGAAGAAAAGCCAGAGCGAAGCGGTAAAAATTATTCCCTTCATGGAAGAAATGAATCGGGAGCTGCTGAAAGTAGATGGCTTGGAGGGAACATACCGGCTGACTATCGACGATATTGCTATCGGCGAATGGCCGGCGGCGCAATGGGCAGCCGGCGTCAACTTGGCAGCCGAACACAAGACGCCGCAGTATAGGCAAGCGCTTGCCGTCATGTACTTGAACGAGGAACGTTGGGAACTTGAGCGCCGTTTCCGCGATGAGGCGTGGCTACAGTTTAACTTTTTCCAGCCCCGCGGGCTCCTTTTTGCCAATAACGACGAAGCTGTTCGGCTGTTCAACGAGCATGCGCCAAGCAACGTATGGCTGGCGACAAAAGCCGACCTTTTCGGAAAAACGTTGCATCCCGCCGTTAGGGAAGCTTGGCAGCTGCAAATGGATTTGCTGGTCGATAAAATCTACACCATCAACAAACCGGTGGTAAGAAAAGTAGCCTTAGAGAAAGTAAGCGATTAATTTTCCGGCGTGGCTGTGCCGAACTCTGCGTCGCTCTGAATTGCTTCGCTCTGGATTGCTTCGCTTCGTTCGCAATGACGCCTCGCTCGGTTGCCGCGCCTTGCGCAATTCAAAATTCAAAATTTAGAATTCAAAATTTCCCTACGCTTCTTCCTTAAAAAACAGCTGGTAAAAGTGTAGCCCTGTTTTTTCGTCATACCCGCGCGAGATGTACTCCCGCCGGCCGTGCACGTAAATGTGAAAGTTCTTGTCGAGCTTTATCACGCTTTTCAGCGCCCGCGCCTGCTTTTTTACGGCAGCCTCCGATATGCCAAACTGCTCCGGTATCTCCTCGTCGCTATCACAGTCGAGCTCGCGCTTGTAGCTTTTGAAGCTTTTGATGGCTTCGGGGTCGGCAATCACCTCCTGCGCAAAATCGTCGAGGCAGAAGCTGTCGTTTTCCTTGAAAAACTTTACCGATTTGTTGAGCATATCCGCCTGGTCGGCTTTGGTTACCTCAAAAGCTTCGGGGAGGCGCTGGGTAACGAAATTTTTGCAGAGCGATATGGCCTGCTGCGTTCTAAAAAAATCGTCTTTGCGCTGCACGGCGTTCAGAAAGCCATCCGTCCAGTACTGCTCTTCGCCGGCGCTCCGGCTGCTGCCGGTGATGGCGACCAAAAACCCATTTTCGCGGTCGGTGTTGAATATGAGGCAGCCTCTGTCCGGCTTGCTGACGCTGATGCCGCTGTCGGCGCTGATGGAGAAGCGCTCGTCGTGCGGGCGCAGCTTCAAAAAAGGCTCCTGATTTTCGGCCTTAAACAGCCCCACTGCGTCCAGCGCTTCGCCGTCCACCGCGCAATTTTTGAGGCAGGCGACAAAAAAATCGCCCCCCTTTACCTTGCCGTCGGCATCCTGCTCGTACAGATGCTTGGCCAGCGCCGCCGACTGCTCCGCCAGCGTATCGGGTCTGTCGAAAATGGCGCATACGCAGCCGTACACCACGTTCGATTCTTCGCGCCGCAGGGTGTAATACTCCTGCGCTTTGAAGGACGATAAAAAGTAGCGCAGCAACAGCTCTTCCGCATCGCTGCTCACGCTCATGGGGGCTGCCGAAAGGCGCAGCCCCTCGTTGGCGGCTTTGCTGCCCACGTGGTGTGCTACAACCTCCTGTAGCGTTGCGTTGTCGTTGGTAATCATGGCCTATATCAGATGGAATTTTTCGCCCACCACCACCCTTATGCTCTTGGGAACAAGCTCGAAAGTGAAGGGAGAGTATCCGCAAGCTTCGCCGTCAATCTCGATGGGGCTTTGCGGGTACGAAGTTATGAAAACATTTTTGCCCTGCGTGGCTTTTACCTTGTAAAAGTTGTAGATGGTGCCGTTGTAGAGCCGCTGCACGTTTGTAAAAAACCGGTAGAGGTTCATTTTTCGTATCAGGGTAACGTCCATCAGCCCGTCGTCCACAACGGCTGCGGGCATTTGCAGCATGCCGCCGCCGTTGTACTTTCCCACGCCTATGGCGCCGCTAAAGAGTCGTCCGTCAAAAAAATCTTTGCCATCTACCTTGGCCACAAAATGCTTGGAGCGGTACCTGAACAGCGTAAGCAGCACGCTGGAGAGGTAGAGCCACGTTCCCGTTCGTCCGGCCTCCTTGAGGCGGTTGAAGCTGCGGTTTGCCATAGCGTCAAAGCCAATGCCCGACACGTTGGCCATGTATCGCGTTTGCTTTACGCGCGCCTCCTCAAAGGTAATTTTTACCACATCCTGTAGAATGGTTTGCTCGCGGCAAATGCTGTGCACCGCGTCGCTGTAAGTGCGGGGGATGCCCAGCATGCGCACCCAGTCGTTGCCCGTGCCCACGGGGATTACGGAAAGCGTTACCTCGTGCGCCGGCGCCTGCTTTTGTATGAACAAGCCGTTTACCACCTCGTTTACCGTTCCGTCTCCGCCCACCACCACAATTTTGCGAAAACCGTCGTTTACCGCTTTTACGGTGAGCTCCACAGCGTGGAATTTTTTTTCGGTAAATACGCAGGTAAAATCCACGCCGCTAAAGTTGAGGCGGTTTGAGATGACCGGCCAGTCGCGCAGGCCGTGCCCGCGCCCCGCTTTGGGGTTGACAATGACCATCCAGCGCGAT
>JAISLN010000229.1 GCA_031290835.1 Prevotellaceae bacterium | reverse complement strand
GCTTCGGCGTAGCTGGTGTGGTAGGGTAGCGTTACGCTCACCGGCTTGCCCGGACGCAGCGCAATGCGAATGCTACGGCTATGCTTCACCTTGCTGTACACTATCTCCCCAACATCCCTGTGGAGCAGCGAGCGCTTGTTGCCCTCGCGTTTTTCCATCAAAAAATCGCCCGTGCTCAGCAGGCGATTTGTTCCAAAGCCTAAAAATCCCATTTTGGTTATAATCTCAGGTGCCCTCTGTGGTTCTCTGTGCCTCCTCTGTGTTTCTCTGTGAAATTGTGGCGCAGAGAAACACGGAGGCTTCACAGAGAGGCACAGAGATTGTGCGCTTAACTTTAGGGTGCTACCCAAACGCTGTTGTGCCGCTTTTTGTACTTGTCAATATCCTTCAAGGCGGCGTTCTTGCTGTTGTACCGGCTCAAGCTCACGGCAAACTTGCCGTTGGGCATTTTTACAACTTCCGATTTCAGCTTTTTTGCGCTGTATAGCTTTTGGGATACGGCGCGCGCGTTATCCTCAAAGTTAAATACGCCGGCAACGATGTAGTATGTATTTGGTTGGCGCACGGGCGCTGGAGCAAGCGCAGATTTTTGCGGATTGTTGGCTTTTGCCGGCAAAACGTTTTCCACAGCCTTGGCTCTGTTTTCCCAGCCGACAAAATTGAGCGTGGAGGGCTTGTATAGGAGGGCAAGCATGCCCGCTACAAAAGCAAACGCTGTAGAGCCCAAAAAAATCCATATTCCGATTGACGATTTTCTTTTCCCCATCACCTCATTCTCCCACGCTCCGGACACAAATGGAGCGCTATTTTCGCCGGATTTTTGCCGCTCTTTTTGGGCTTCCGCTTGCCGTTCTTGCTCCTTGCGCTTTTTTTCGGCAATGGCGCGAGCTATTGCCTCCTGACGGCGACGCTTGGCATCGTCATCCTGAGATGTTTCGTAGGGAGGGCGTTCATCTTCGTGAGGGGGCTCCTGCGCCTGCCTGTGGTACGCCTGTTCGGCCGAAGCCTGCTCTGCGGCGCTCTGTACGTTTGGTTTAGCCGCAGGCTCATCAGCGGGTTCATCCGTTTCCGCAGGCATATCGGCGACTCTTGATGCTGTTGCAGCTTCTCTTTTTCGCTTTTCCATCCACTCCTGCAGTGAGTTTGCTGCGGTTTCCAGCTGCTGCGCCGGCTCTTTTGGTGTGCTATGCTGCTGTTTTTTAGGCTCTGCAACGCTTGCCGGTTTATCGGCTACCGTTTCTTCCTGCACTTCCTCGGCTACCGGCGCAGCTGTTTTTTCCGCTGTTTTCTCCGGTTCATTCGGAATAAACATGTCGTACCCTTTCATTTTTGCTGCTATTTCGCGAAATTTGCGCTGCGCTTCTTGCTCTGTTTCGGCGTAAATAAACTGTACCGCTTTCCGTTCATCCTGATAAAACGCGCCTAAATCTTTGATGTAAAACGGACGTTTTTGGGCAATGGCTGCCTGTAGCTCCTGTATAAACTTGAGTATTTTTTCGGAAGCGGCTTCCTTGGATATGCTTTCCTGTTCCGCCACAAGATTTTCCAGCAGGCCATCGTTGAAGCGTAAAAAGGGGCTAAAAGTTATGGAAGCTTCAAAAGAGATATTTGCGCTATTTTTTCTTAAAAAAGCTCCTAAGTTAGGGATAATAACGCGGTGGTTATCCTCTACAAATTTTCGTAAATAATTACTAATCATACGGCTATATTTTATGAGGCTATGTTATATACAAATTTCAAAGGTACAAAAAAACCAACGTTGACAGCGTATTGTGGCTGTCAAATGTTTAAAATCTACTAATGTTTTGGTTATATGCCTGTTATCATCATTGTGAGCGCAAAGAAAACGGCAGCTATTCCCTTACTTGTCCGTTGCCCTCCACAATCCACTTGTATGAGCACAGCTCGGCAAGCCCCATAGGACCTCGTGCGTGGAGCTTTTGCGTGCTGATGCCTATTTCTGCGCCAAGCCCAAGCTGTGCGCCGTCGGTAAAGGCGGTAGAAGCGTTGGCATATACGCAGGCGGCGTCCACCATGCGCTGAAAAAAGGCAATGCTTTTTTCGCTTGCCGAAACGATACATTCGCTGTGCATTGTGCCGTGCGCGTTGATAAAGTCAACGGCTTCTTCCACGCCGCTCACCGTTTTTACGGCCATCTTGTAGTCCAAAAATTCGTAGCCGTAGTGCTCCGGCGCGGCGTGGAGCAGCAGCGCGGCGGGGTAGCTGCCCTGCAGCGCGCCAAATGAGGGCTCGTCGGCAAAGAGCGTAACGCCGGCAGCAGCCAGCTTTTCGCAAATAGCGGGCAAATCGCGCAGCCTTTGTTCGCTTATGAGCAGGCATTCGGCGGCGTTGCACACGCTCACGCGCCGCGTTTTGGCGTTGGTTGTGATGCGCTGCGCCATGCCCGTGTCCGCCGTTTCGTCGATGTAAACGTGGCATACCCCCGTGCCCGTTTCGATAACGGGAATGCGGGAGCTGCCGCGCACAAAGCTGATGAGGCTTGCGCTGCCGCGCGGTATCACCACGTCCACCAAGCCCGTAGCGTTGAGCAGCTCGCTCGTGGCCTCGCGCGAGGCGGGCAGCAGCTGCGCTACCAGCTCGCTTACGCCGTGCTTTTTGAGCGCGGCGTGAATTACGGAGATAATAGCCTCGTTGGAGCGCTGCGCGTCGCTGCCGCCCTTGAGAGCACAGGCGTTGCCGCTCTTGAGGCAAAGCGAAAATACGTCGAAGGTAACGTTGGGACGCGCCTCGTAGATAACGCCAACAACGCCGAAAGGTACGCTTTGCCTGACTATTTTCATCCCGTTGGGGCGCGTGGCCTGCGACAGAACTTTGCCCACAGGCGATGGAAGCGACGCCACGCTGCGAATGTCGGCGGCAATGCCGGCAATACGTTCGGGGGACAGCAGCAGCCGGTCGTACAGCGGATTGTTGCTGTCCATGCGGGCAAGGTCTTTGGCGTTTTCTGCCAAGATGAAGCCGGATTGCCTTACCGCCTCATCCGCCAGCGTAAGCAGCACGGCGTTGACGTCTGCATCGGCAAGCAGGCTGAGGCTGCGCGAGGCTGCGCGGATTTTTTGCAATAGCGCTGTCATGTCATCTTTATAAAATTAAAAAGCCTTGCAGTATCAATAACTTGCAAGGCTTCTTGGTTGCGGAGACAGGACTCGAACCTGTGACCTCCGGGTTATGAGCCCGACGAGCTACCAACTGCTCTACTCCGCGATATGACCACAAAGATATGGCTTTTATTTTGAAAATCCAAAACTTTGCTCAAGAAAATCCGGCAATTATCGCTTCTCGGAGTGCTATGTTGCTACATATCAGGCTCAAAAAAAAGAAATAGGCGTGCGCTAAATCAGCTTCATCCCGTCAAATACGTTCATCACCTCTTTCACCGCTTTGGCGGAGGCGTCGAAGTCCTTGCGTTCGGTTTCGTTGAGCTCAATTTCGATGATTTGCTCCACGCCTTCGCGCCCCAGCTTCACCGGCACGCCGAGGAATATATCCTTTACGCCGTATTCGCCGTTGAGCTTTACGCAGCAGGGGAAGATGCGCTTTTGGTCGCGGAGTATTGCCTCTACCATTTGCGCGGCAGCCGATCCCGGGGCGTACCATGCCGATGTACCCATGAGCTTTACCAGCTCTCCGCCGCCGTTTTTGGTGCGCTCAATGATGGCGTTCAGCTTGTCCTTGTCGATGAGCTGCGTTACGGGGATGCCGGCCACGGTGGTGTAGCGCGGGAGCGGCACCATGGTGTCGCCGTGCCCGCCCAGCAGGAGGGCTTGAATGTCCTTTGGGCTGCAACCGAGCGCCTCCGCAAGGAACGCGCGGTAGCGAGCCGTATCGAGCACGCCGGCCATGCCCAGCACCTTGCTCGATTTGACCTTTGCCGTGAGGTAGGCGCAGTAGGTCATCACGTCCAGCGGGTTGCTCACAACGACAATGATGGCGTTGGGGGAGTACTTAACCACGTTTTCGGTTACCTGCTTTACTATGCCGGCGTTGACCGAGATGAGGTCGTCGCGGCTCATGCCCGGCTTGCGGGGCAGGCCGGAGGTGATAACCACCACGTCGGAGCCGGAGGTGCGGCTGTAGTCGTTGGTAACGCCCGTTACGCGCGAATCGTAGTAGTTGATGGGGGCGGTTTGCCACAAGTCGAGCGCCTTGCCTTCGGATACGCCTTCCTTGATGTCGAGCAGAATTACCTCGTTTGCCAATTCGCGCTCGGCGCAAATCTGGGCACAGGTGGCGCCTACGTTGCCTGCGCCGATAACTGTAACTTTTGTTGTGTTCATGTTGCTTTATTAATTTGATGAGTGTTCAAAAATTCAAGCGAATTTTGAGGCGTAAAGGTAGGCATTTTTGGCCAGCAATGTTTGGCTGTTAATAAAAAATGTGCTACTTTTGCCCCACTTCTTTTGGGAGAGATGGCAGAGTGGTCGATTGCGGCAGTCTTGAAAACTGTTGAGCTGCAAGGCTCCGGGGGTTCGAATCCCTCTCTCTCCGCAACAAACGCCGAATTACGGAACTACTTACAAATCAAAGGGACTAAATCAGGGACTTGCTCTTTACAGCTGTCCCGGCGCTGGGAGGCGCAACCAAAAGGAAAATTTGCTACATTTGCGAATTCTATTTTCAACTCTAATTTTACTCCGCTATAATGAGAAATTTTTACACTTATAGTTGTTTATGATAGCAGCAGTGAAGCCGCCTGCGGCGGCAAAGATGATGAGTAAATGCAGGATTAAACCAGTTTTGTTATGGAAAAAATACTATTTGCCATATTTATAATATGGCCATTCATCTTCTCAAGTTGCGTAGAAAATGAAGATCCGCACCCCACGGAAATAATAACAATACCAGAAACGCAGTTTGGTCAACTGATAAAAGAATACAATATAAACAAAGATGGCTTGGTTGTTGAATCAGTCGTGAATGGAATTGATACAGCATTGCTTGTTTTTAATGGTCGTATTGGTGCTAAATTATGGGTTGGATATTATAAGAAAGAAGATAAAAGCCAAATTTTAGATTGGACGGAAACAACAAAACTTGATACGATAGTTAATTTTTATAAAGGTTATGGTGAATATGATAATCTCAAGGTGGAAAAATTTGCGTTGGGGTTTCCATATAAATTCAAAAATTCTTTTTGTTTCTTGTTGTTTGGTCGGGAAAGCGAAATGATAAGTTATAAAGCAAGTAGCGATTTATATTTCATCAATAGCAACTCATTGATAAAAAAGTTAAAAACAATTAGTACACAACGATATCATTATCAACAAATAATTCCGTGGTATGATGGTATTGTAGCAAAATTGGGAAATGAGAATTTTGTTTGTTATACTATGAGTGGAGATAGTTTATTTACATTCAAAAATGGTATTGGCATAAAAGCTTATTCTGCAATCAATTACGAAGAATGTATTGATTTCGGGTTGAATTCATCTGATTTTCATAAGTACTTTTTTAGAAGAATAAATCTTCAATCGAATGAAACAATTTGGACGAATGACAATCAACCATTAAAAGACTTGCCAAATAATGCAAGATTAGATAAAATCAACATTCAAAAGAATGACAATATATGGGTGTATGAAGTAAATTACACGCAATTTGATGGAACAAAACAAGTTGTAAAAATATCATTAAACATCAATAATGGCGTTTTTGAAACACTATAATACATAGCAATGCAAATAAGCATCAATCCCCAAGCAATCGAAATACAAAAACGTTTCTTTGGGGTGTTGGATTTGCTGATAAATAGTCTTCCCTTATTAAGCTTTCATTTCCTTGAATATCAATAAAATGGCTGTAAAAAAGTTTGGTATTTTCAGCCGATTTTTGTACCTTTGTCGCATAAAAACCGTAAAATTATGTTAGGAAAATTACCTGTAGATGACCATCGCGAGCTGTTTCGCACCCGATTGGCGGATTTGATTAATCCGAAGCATGAGCTCGCTCTTTTGGCCGATAAGATTAACTGGAATTACTTTGAGGATAGCTTCAAAAGTTTGTATTCCGCCAAGCCAAGCCGCCCCTCCATGCCCATACGGTTTATGGTTGGCGTTTTGATGCTCAAGCATCTGTACAACCTTGGCGACGAGCGGATACCGGAGTATTGGGTTCGCGATGTGTACTTTCAGTACTTCTGCGGCGGGGTATTTTTCGCGCATGAGTTTCCCTGTGATCCGAGCGATATTGTACATTTTCGCAAGCGTATCGGCGAAGCGGGATTTCAAAAGATTTTTGCCTACAGCGTGCATCTTCACGGCAAAGACGTGGTTAAGCAGTCCAAATTTGTGCTTTCGGACACCACCGTTCAGGGCAACTTTACAACGTTTCCGACCGATTCGAAGATGTGCGGGAAAGTGCTTGAGCAGTGCAATAAAATAGCAGACAAAGAAGGGATTGCTCAGCGCTGCAAGTACAAAAAAGAGCGTAAAGAGCTGCTTCGCCAGACGTACAACGGCAATCATCCGAAGCGGGCAAAAGCGGCAAAGAAGGCGAAAAAGCGGCTGAAAACGATAGCCAACGTGCAGCTACGGGAGCTGGAGCGCAAAATGACGGCAGCGCAAAAGGCGGCCTACAAGGAGCTGCTGGAGCTCTACAAGCGCGCAGCTAATCAGCAGAAGAGCGACAAGGGTAAGGTTTACAGCCTGCACAAGCCGTTCACGGAGTGCATAGCGAAGGGCAAAGCGCATAAGC
>JAISLN010000228.1 GCA_031290835.1 Prevotellaceae bacterium | reverse complement strand
AAAAAATCCCTGCGCCGCGCTTGTGCACCAAAAAAATTTCATGTAAGTTTGCACCTCAAAAATTGTTGGTAAAAATAACTAAAAGAGAGGAGCTAATCATGTCATTTTTTGCTCGTTTTTCGTCCAAGCAAGCCGAGGCGCAGCCGGAGGCGCCGGATGGCGCCCTGGCGCAGGGGCTTGAAAAAACAACGGAGGGGCTGCTCAAGCGGCTTTCGCGAGCCGTTATCGGCAAGTCGAAGGTGGACGACGAGGTGCTCGACAACCTCGAGGAGGCGCTCATCCTCTCCGACGTGGGCGTGGAGACAACGCTGCGCGTGGTGGAAATGGTGCAGAAGCGCGTGGCGCGCGACAAGGTGCTCAACGCCGCCGAGCTCAACCAAATCCTGCGCGAGGAAATTGAGCGGCTGCTGGAGAATAACGAAAGCGCGGCGGCCGCCTCACCCGACGTGCAGGGCAACCCCTACGTGGTGATGGTCGTTGGGGTAAACGGCGCGGGCAAAACCACCACCATCGGCAAGCTGGCGGCGCGGCTGGCTGCCGAAGGAAAGAAGGTGTACATCGGCGCGGCGGATACGTTTCGCGCGGCTGCCGTTGGCCAATTGGAGGTGTGGGCGGCGCGAGCGGGGGCAACCATCGTCAAGCAGCAGATGGGCGCAGACCCGGCTTCGGTGGCGTTTGACGCGCTAAGCTCGGCAAAAGCCAACGGCGCCGACGCCGTGCTCATCGACACGGCGGGCAGGCTGCACAACAAGGTAAACCTGATGAACGAGCTCTCCAAAATTCGCAACGTGATGCGCAAGGTTATCCCCAGCGCACCCCACGAGGTGCTGCTGGTGCTCGACGGCTCCACAGGGCAAAACGCCTACCGGCAGGCGGTGGAGTTCAGCAAGGCAACGGAGGTTACCGCGCTCGCCGTCACCAAGCTGGACGGAACGGCAAAGGGCGGCGTGGTGATTGGCATTTCCGACCAGCTCAAGGTGCCCGTAAAGTACATTGGCGTGGGCGAAAAGGTGGACGACCTGCAGCCGTTTGACAAGAAAAAGTTTGTGGAAACGCTATTTAAAAGCTGAAAGTTGAGCACCCGCAAGCAAATAAACCTCATCACCCTCGGATGCTCCAAGAACGTGGTGGACTCCGAAAAGCTGATGGCTCGCCTCAGGCGCGGCGGCTACGCGCTGCTGCACGATAGCGAGGATACGTCCGCCCAAATCGTTATCATCAACACCTGCGGCTTTATTACCGAGGCAAAGGAAGAATCCATCAGCACCATCTTGGCGTTTGCCGAGGCAAAGCGGCGCGGAGCTATTGAAAAGCTGTTTGTGCTGGGCTGCCTGTCCGAGCGCTACAAGGACGACCTGCGCAGGGAGATAGGCGAGGTGGACGAATTTTTTGGCGTAAACAGCATGGAGGATATCCTCGCGTCGCTTGGCGTTCCGCCCGCGCCCGCGTCCGCCGGAGAGCGCCTGCTGACCACCCCGCAGCACTACGCCTACCTCAAAATTTCCGAGGGATGCAGCCGCCGCTGCTCGTTCTGCGCCATTCCTCTCATCCGCGGCGGGCACGTTTCTACCCCCATTGAAGAGCTGGTGGGCGAGGCAACGCTGCTGGCGGGCAAAGGCGTAAAGGAGCTCATGGTGGTAGCGCAGGACACCACCTCTTACGGCGTGGACATTTACGGGGAGCGCCGCCTCGCCGCCCTGCTGGGTGCGCTGAGCGAGGTTGACGGCGTGGAGTGGATACGCCTGCACTACGCCTACCCTGCGCAGCTCCCCAGCGACGTGATAGACGCGCTGCGCAGCAACGGCAAGGTGTGCCGCTACCTCGACGTCCCGTTTCAGCACGTGAGCGATGCGGTGCTGAAGCTCATGCGGCGCGGCGTTACCCGCCGCCAAACATACAGCCTGATAGACAAGCTGCGCAGGCGAGCGCCCGGCGTTGCGCTGCGCACCACCCTGATGGTGGGGCATCCGGGCGAGGACGAGGCGGCGTTTGCGGAGCTCATGGACTTTGTGCGCGAGGTGAAGTTCGACCGGCTCGGCGTGTTTACCTACTCGGAGGAGGAGGGCACCTACGGGGCAAAGCGCCTGAAGGATACGCTGACGCAGGAGGAAAAGCGGCAGCGCGCCGATGCGGTGATGAAGCTGCAGGCGGAGATTTCGGCTGAGCTCAACCGCGGCAAGGTGGGCAAAACCTTCAAGGTAATGCTCGACCGCAGGGAGGGCGACTACTACGTTGGCCGCACAGAGTTCGACTCTCCCGAGGTGGACGGCGAGGTGCTCATACCTTCCGCCAAGCCGCTGCGCCCCGGCAGCTTCTACAGCGTAAAAATCACCTCCGCCGATGAGTTTGATTTGTACGGGGAGGTGGGGGAGAGATTAGAGATTAAGTAAGTAGCTTGCCACATCTTCCGGCGTAATTTCCTGCATGCACGAGCATTTTCCTGATTTGCGGCAGGCGCTGCATTCTTTTTGCGCTACAAATATTTTTACGCGCTTCCCAACCGGCGCCCACCTGCCGGGGTGCATGGGTCGAATGGGGGGATATACGCCAACGGCGTTAACGCCAAGGGATGCGGCTATGTGCAGAGGTCCCGTGCTTGCCGCCACAATGCCGCCAACATTTGCCAAGAATGCTATCAGGTCGTCGAGCGTCAGCTTTCCGGTAAGGTCTGTAACCCTGTCGGCGTATGGCGCTATGAGGATGTCGCGCACGGCGTCGCCTTCCGCCTGCGTGCCGGTAACGAAAATTTTAAATCGCTCGGGAGGAAGTAGCGTTATGAGTTCCGCATAGTTATTCGCACCCCATTCCCGTGCGCTGCCTTTCGATTTTGGGTGCAGCACAAGGTTGAAGCGCTGCTTGTCGATGTAGCTTTGTAGCGGCAGCGCCAACTTTTTTGCCGAAAAATGGAGCATGGAGGCTACTTCGTGCATATCGTAGCGCTCTTTTGCTCCCAGCGGACGCGCCAGCGCAAAGTTAAGCTGCGACTCGTGCAGCGGTGAATTTTTTCGCGATAGCTTGACCAGCTTGTTGCAGGTTGTCCAGTGAAAAATGCGGTTGGTAGTGCCTATCCGCAGCGGAATGCGGGCAGCTTTTGCCAGCCGCGCTACATGCTTGTTGGGGAATACGTGAATGATGCAGTCAACTTGCAAGGCTTTTATGGCTTCTACCTGCTCCTTCACGGAAAGCTTGCACAGCGCATCAAAATCAACAGGCATATCCACATCGGTGCAGCAGGAAATAGCGCTTTGGGTGTAAGCCTTTCCCAGAAATAGCACCTGACAGCCGGGGATTAGCTGCTTTAGAAGTCCTGCCATCGGGAGGGTGAGCATAACGTCGCCTATGCTGTCGGTGCGCGAAATGGCTATACATCTAATTGTGGACATCTTAAGAATTTATTTTATAGTTCGCTTTAATCTGCGTAGCCATAATCTTAATTCGCGCAGTTTTAATTTTATTTTGTCACAGGAGCTTACACGATAAACATCATTACGAACATATACGGAATCGCTACTATTTTTAAACCAAGCTGTATATTGGTTGTCTGCCATCCAACGCTTGATTTCAGTTAGGAACGGATTTAGATAGAATTTACCGTGTGTTTCTACTGAAATAACTTTTGGCCTGCTTTTCATGTATTTCAGAACAAACCATTCCGCACCTTCAATATCAATGCTCAAAATGTCTATTTGTCCGTCGTCAACTTTGTCATAGGTTAGGCATTCTACTGTAAACTTGTCTTCCTCTACCGGAAAGTACTTATCGTTTACAATAGCAGGGCTCTGCGACAAATCACTTATAAAAGTAGATGCCATTCTTTGGGATAGCTCCACTTTGCCACAGTAATCATATATGGCAATTTCATGCAGGTTTACATTGGTATAACCTGCAAATCTTTCTTTAATTGCCCTAATGCTCATCGGATCCGGTTCAACCAGAACTGCCGCAATACCGTCCTCAATGTAATCTATAACATTGGAGGTTTCAGGCTTATATACCCCAACTTCTGCAACTTTATTGGGTTTAATCCCAATTCTTGTTGTATTCCTATAGAGCTTTGTCATAAATTTTTTATTTGAAGTTTAATAGCTGTTTCGCCTTTACATATTTTACAAACGTAGCAAATGCAGAAATAGCGCATATAATAAATCCATAGTAGCCATCCAGCACGCCAAGTTTTACAAAGTAATCTCTGATAAATTTCCAAACGGGCTTGTAAATAATCTTCATTACGGATACTTTTTTGCCTTTTTTAAGGTATTCGCGCGCGCCGACTTCCGTAAACTTGTTGAGCTGCAAAATATGTTCGCTAATGCTGTAGTAGGAGTAGTGCAGCAGGTCGCCCTTTATTCGGGTTACGCTCTCGCTGTTTTCCATCACTATTTTGTCGTGCGGGTTTACGCCTCCCCAGCGCCCCTTGCGCCTGTCCCACAGCCGCACCTTAGCGTCGGGGTACCATCCGCAATGCCTTATCCACTTGCCGCAGTAGCAAGTCAAGCGGTTGAACTCGTAGGCGTCAGCCGTCCAACTTTCTTTTACTTCCAAAATAGATTTTTTCAGCTCGTTGGAGAGCGCCTCGTCCGCGTCAAGCGAGAGGATGTGGGAATGTGCGGCCTGCTCCATTGCCCAATTTTTTTGCTGAATATGACCTTCAAACGGATGGTATATGAACGACGTTACCCCAAATTCTCGGCAAATCTCTTCCGTCCTATCGGTTGAGCCGGAATCTACCACAATAATTTCATCGGCAACCCCCTGTAGCGATTGCAGGCAGCGGGCAATGTTTTTTTCTTCATTATAGGTGATAATTACGGCGGATATTTCCATAGCGGTTGGCGATTTTCAAATTTTAGCTAATGTTCTTCGCTCCTCCTGCGTGCTTACCAAAAAGCAAAACCAAAACATAAAGGGCATAATTCCTTTTACGGACATGAAGATGGACTCCACGAAGGCAAAGGGCAGGTAAATTGCCAAAAAGGCCAGGAGCAAAAAATCTTTTTTGCGGAAGGCAAGGACAATTAGGCAAGCAAAAAAAGCCGCAAGCAGCCCCCCCCCAACCAAGCCAAACTGTACCGTTTCGTCAATGAAGGTATGGTGAAAATGGTTGAAGGTGTAGCCGTAGTGGGCGTTGTACTTTTGCGCGGTTTCTTCGGAGTTGATGTAGCGGTGCATGCTGTACACCCCGGATCCGCAAACAGGCTTTTCTGCAATTACGTTTGCCCCCAGCGAGCGAAGGTTTGCCCGAACAGGATCGGAGGTAATGGAGTAGGGCAAAAAGTGGGCGAAAAGCCCTAAGGCGAGAATTGACAGCAGCACCCCGATTTTGGCAACCCATGTGATGTACCTATGGTAGTATATCAGGCCAAGCGTCAGCATAAAAGTGCTTACTACTATGCCGATGCGCGAGCCTGTAGCGAGTATAAACGCAATGGAGAGTATCGCCGCAGCCCACATTATCAGCGGTTTTATGTACAATTTTGAGCGCAGGTAAAAGGAAAGGGGTATGATAAACGATATGCTAATGGAAACAAAAGAAGGCTGCCAAAATATCAGCCGCCCTAAGAATAGGGCAGCATACGCCTTGGGGTGCTTAAATATTTCAAGAAACGTTTGCTCCGAAAATATAATGTAGCGTAAGAAAACAAGCCAGCACGCCACTACGGCAACAAGCAAGGCGTAAAAAACGCCGCGCACAAACCACAGCGTCTGCGCCTGAGATAGCCGAAACAGCGAAAATATCGCCGGCATAAGCAGCAGCGACAGGCAGCATTCAATGTTCTTAAAGGTAACGTCGGGCGGGGCAAAGGCGAGGCTGAACATGCGAAAGGCAAAAAAGATTACCGGAAAGAGGTAAATAGCTTTGAAGTTAAATTTTTTGTATGCAAAAAATGTTGCAATCGCCGACAGCACAAGCAGCCACAGCGTAAGAATAGAGAACTTGTTTACAAACGGAAAGCTAAAAACGAACAGCGCCGCCGCCGTCCCAACAGCATACTTTATCGCTGCCGTTTTTTGCAGCCTTAAGCTCAATTCTGATAATAGTTTCATTACAAAAAAAATTAATTGCCGCAAAAGTAATAAAAAAACTCTTTAAACAAAAATTATGTGACTCTGCTCAGCTTGTAGGGTTTGAATAAATTCTCCCCCTTTTCAGCTGACAATAGCGATTTTTTCCTACTTTTGTGCGGAAAATATTCGGACATAATGAATGGTCAAAAAAACATATTAGCCCAATTGCAAGCGCTTGAAATGATCCCAAACCGGAGCGGCTTACGGCTGGTTTCCGATATGGAGAGCGCCGATATTTCGGAAGCCGAGCGCCGCATGTTGCATATTGCAGGGAGAAATTATCTTGCCGATGCCGTTTATTTTCGCAAATTTGATTATCGAGCGCCTATTCAGCAGATTTTTATTTACGACAATACCGCAGGACGCTTATCGGAATCGGATAAAAAGGATATTCACAAGCGAATATGGACAAGCGAGATAGTTCCGGTTTACTACATTTTTGAAAAGACCGAGCTGCTGGTTGTCAACGGCAAAAAAAACATGCTGATTGAAGATGGCAAGGAAAGCCTCGACCGGGTGGTTGAGGCATTGAATTTTGCCCGCGACATAGAGCAAAGTTACGATGCCCGAAAACATCCGTACAAAGCTTACTTTTTCGACACCGGCGCTTTCTGGGAAACGGAAGCATACTTGCAACGGTTTATCACCAACGACAGCCCTTTCAATTTACTGATAGGCTATCTGAAAGAGCTGAAGCGACTTATCAGCGCCGACGTTTCGGAGAACGTTTTGAATAAATTAATCGTTCGATGTTTGCTGGTAAAATATCTCGAAGAGAAGCGCGATGAAAGCGGTAAGAATATTTTCACCGTCAAATCAAACCTGCTGAAGGAAAGATGGAATGTCGCGGATTTTGTAGGCGTAATCAAAAGCGGAAAATTACTCGACCTGTTCGATTATTTGGCGGGCTACTACAACGGGAAAATATTTCAGTGGGACAACAGCGACGAGCGTAACGAAATAGCCCATCTTTCCCAAAAGGTTTTGGGTTTCTTGGCTGCCTATTTTGACGGGAATACGAATTTTAAGAAATCGGGGCAGCTGTCTATCTGGCGTTATTACTCATTTCAATATCTGCCGGTTGAGCTAATCAGCCGTATCTACGAAGAGTTTTTGCCCAACAAGTCAGGGGTGGTTTATACGCCTCCTTATCTCGTCAATTATTTAGTTGACGAATGTATGCCGATTGAAGATTACAAAAAATTTGAAGCGGAGCAATTCAAAATATTAGACCCAAGCCTTGGCAGCGGAATATTTTGCGTATCGGCGTATAAGCGATTAATTGACTGGTACAGAATCAACCGCTGGTACAAAGAGGGCGTTTCATGGGAGCAGCCCGTCGGCAGCGACAAGCTGAAATCAATACTGAAGCAAAACATTTACGGAACGGACGTCGAAGCAGAAGCTGTTCGTATTGCGATATTCAGCCTCACCCTTGCCTTGCTCGAAAACCTCACCCCCATGCAGATTTTGGAGGAGCTGAGATTTGACGATTTAAGCAAGGAAAATATTTTGCACGAAAACTTTTTCGGATTTTTCAACCGGCATGAGAGGCAACCTGATTTTGACCTGATTATAGGCAACCCGCCCTTTAACCCGCCCGATAGGCGAAGTAACGGAGAGTACTTTGATTTCTTGAAAAAAGAGTACAAAACGAAGGCGTCGCACGATATTCCCGACAGCAATTTGGCGCTTGTTTTCTTAGACCGTGCAGTACGATTGTGCAAGCCGGACGAAGGGTTGACCTGTTTGATTTTGCCGTCGGCGCCCGTACTCTACGGGCAATGGTCAACGGAGTATAGAAGCCATTTTTTGCGGTCTTACGCTGTCCCGCAAATCGTTGATTTTACGCATTTGCGAAGAATATTGTTTAACAGGGATGTTTCGACGCTTGCGCTGTTTGCCCACAACCGGGCGCCGGAGGCAAACAGCCGAATCCTGCACATTGTTGCTAATCGCACCCAAAAAGAGCAAAATCGCCTATTCTTTCTGTTTGACCGTTACGATTTCCATTTTGTCGCCTATCAAAGAGCATTGGCCGAAAAGCATGCGTGGAAAACCAATTTGCTGGGCGGCGGCAGGCTGGGGAGTATTGCCGAAAGATTTGCCGGCGTAAAGCCGACATTGAAAGAGTATATTGACAGTAAACGATCCGAAGGATGGGAATATGGTGAAGGTTATGTCAAAGGGAATACTGCGGGAAAAACGCAGGAGCAAATAAAAAAACAGCTCTCCAAAGCAGATTGGCTATTTGAAAAGCCCTCTGTCATCTCAAATTCATTTAGCGAAGATGGCTCTTATAGTACAGAAGTTCATGCAGGAGTGGAATATTTTCTCAACCCTGTCAAAGAAAATAAAAACATTTTCAACCCGCCGCACCTCATTATTCGGGAAAATCTTGGGCTGCATAATATTCCGGTATTGTATAGAAAACAGGGCGAGCCTTTGATTTTCAGACATCAGTTAGTAGGTATTCATGGAAATAATGAGGGCGAATTGCAGGATATATTTGATTTTATAAAAAACACGCATTGTAATTTGTGTCGTTTTTACACCTATCTTACAAGCACCCGCCTCCTCATAGACAAGGAGACATCTGTGCTGAAAGCCGATATTGACGCGCTACCTTATCCTGAAGATAAATCCGTACTCCGGTTAAACGAAATAGAAGAAATTTGGTGCGCCGATGTATTACAGTATTATATCCATCAAGCAAAGTCGCCGGACAAGAATCCATTAAATAAGCTCGTAGATAATCCCGAAGTGCAGGTAAAATCTTACGGCGAGGTTTTTTGTAAAGTGATGAACGCGAGCTACCGCCACAAACCCGAACACAGCTTCAAGCAGGGCGCAAGCTTCGAAACATCGTCTTTTATGGCGACCTGCTTTCACTATACCGACCAACCGATTAGCTTTTCGTTCGATAAAAAAACAGAGCGTGATTTTAAGGAATATTTCAACCGACAGACCGGAAGCAATCAGTTGATTATGCGGATTGTGAAATGTTATTGCGGAAATACAATTTGGCTCATTAAGCCGCGCCTTGTGCGTTACTGGCTGAAATCCATAGCCGACAGAGATGCTATTGACTGTATCAACGAAATATTAACGAATCAATAAAATACTAATAGAATGACCGTAAACCAAATACAACAAACCCGTTCATGCGATATTTTTGAACCGGAAGGCATTTATCTAAGCATTATTTTGTTTATCGAAGAACAGCTACCCGAATTTAGAATCAACAGTCGTCAAATAGACGAAAAAGCTGTTGAAAAAAGCTACAACAGCCAACTTGCCATGTATTTGCAGGCTAAAAACAGCCGCGGCGTTTTTTTGTTTCACTGCTCGCCTCATCAATCCAACGCAAGGGAGCCGGATATGGGAATAGTAGCCCGAACAGATGTATTGCAAGGTAGCTACGACAGCATTTTTGACATAGAGTGCAAGCGGCTCAACACAAGCCTGCCGCACGTAAAAGAGTATGTTTCGGGAAATACCGGCGGAATAGAACGCTTCAAGAAGAATAAGCATGGCGTAAATCTGTCTCGCTCCGCGCTGATTGGGTACATGGAGGACAAAACGGATACCTACTGGCTCCGCCAAATCAATGCGTGGATAAATGGGCTACATGAAAAATATCCGAATTTTTGGAAAGAGGCGGAATGTTTATTCCCGGAAGCCAAGCATTTCATATCAAGACATGAAAAGTCTGCCAACCAATACATAGCTCTTTTTCACTTCTTTTATGCCGTGCAATATTTGTAGGCTTTTGTGGGCAAGCTAACGCACTCGTCCCTATGTGCGCGGCGCACACCGCAGCTTTTTCTTCCAACATCTTTTAGCTGCGATGGGGCTTCTTCTACCGTTATTTTCTAACAAAATATTTTACCTTTGCAAGGAATTGTAAATAATCCGAATATGTCCTTTTATGAAGAACGGGCAGCAGCCGAAGGGCTTACCTTTGACGATGTGCTGCTAATGCCGGCGTACTCTGAGGTGCTGCCGCGCGAAGTGTCGGTTGCTACCCGGTTTACCCGCCATATCTCCATCAACGCTCCCATCGTATCGGCGGCTATGGATACCGTAACCGAATCGCAGCTTGCCATTGCCATTGCCCGCGAGGGCGGCATTGGGGTAATCCACAAAAATATGAGCATTGAGCATCAGGCGGCGCATGTGCGCATCGTAAAGCGCGCCGAAAACGGCATGATTTACGACCCGCTCACCATTAGCCCGGACAAGACGGTGGGCGAGGCGCTGTTCATCATGAAGGAGCATAGAATCGGCGGCATTCCGGTAATCAACGAGCGGGGCAAGCTGGCGGGCATCGTTACCAACCGCGACCTGCGCTTTGAGGACAACATGAGCCGCCCGGTGAAGGAGGTGATGACGCCGCGCGAAAGGCTCATCACCATTACGGAAAAAGACCTCACAAGCCTTGAGAACGCTGCGGCCATTCTCCACAACCACAAAATAGAAAAGCTGCCGGTGGTCAACGCCGAAACCGACGCGCTGCAAGGCCTGTTCACCTTCAAAGACCTGACCAAGGCAAAGGACAACCCCAACGCGAGCAAGGACAGCATGGGGCGCCTTAGGGTAGCGGCGGGCGTGGGCATCACCTCCGATGCGCTTCAGCGGGTGGCTGCGCTGGTGGAAGCCGGCGTTGACGCTATCGTGGTGGATACGGCGCACGGCCATACGCCCGGCGCGGTGGAGTTGCTTAAGCAGGTCAAGCTCCGCTATTCCTCCATCGACGTGGTGGTGGGCAATACCGCCACTGCCGAAGCCGCGCGCTTTCTTGCCGACGCCGGCGCAGACGCCGTAAAGGTGGGCATAGGCCCCGGCTCCATCTGCACTACGCGCATCATTGCAGGCATAGGCGTGCCGCAGCTCTCCGCCATATACGACGTGGCAAAAGCGCTCAGGGGAACGGGCGTCCCCGTCATTGCCGACGGCGGCATCCGCTACTCCGGCGACATTGTAAAGGCGCTGGCGGCGGGCGCAGACAGCATCATGGCAGGGTCGATGTTTGCCGGCGTGGAGGAATCTCCCGGCGAAACCATCATCTACAACGGGCGCAAGTTTAAAACGTACCGCGGCATGGGGTCGCTGGAGGCCATGCAGCACGGCTCCAAGGACAGGTACTTTCAGGCAGAGGTGGAAGATTTGAAGAAGCTGGTTCCCGAAGGCATTGCAGGGCGAGTGCCCTTTAAGGGCACCCTCTCGGAGGTGATTTACCAAATGCTGGGAGGGCTGCGCGCGGGCATGTTCTACTGCGGAGCAAAGGACATAGAGGCGCTGAAGCAGGCCAAATTTGTGCGCATCACCAACTCCGGCATGGCCGAAAGCCACCCGCACGATATTATGGTAACAAGCGAAGCCCCCAACTATAGCAGGTAATCAGGTAGCATTGATGATGAAAATTTTTTTCAAAATATTTTTCGGCATAGCGGTTGCGGCGCTGCCGTTTTCGTGCCAATATATAGACAAGTATATGGGCGCCAATCGGGAGCTGGAGCCGCTGGCTGTGGCGGGCGGCAAAACGCTGTACCTGGAGGACGTCAAAGGTATGTTTCCGTCGGCCATCTCCGAAGAGGATAGCCTGACCATGCTGCGCACCTACGTGGACGCTTGGGTAAAAAGAGAGCTGCTGCTGCGCCTAGCGGAAGAAAACTTGAGCAGCAAGCAAAAAGACGTGTCGGCGTTGCTGGAGGACTACCGCACCTCGTTGCTGGTGTACCGCTACAAGCAGGAGTACATTGAGCGCGTGGATACTGTGGTGTCGGATGCCGAATGTGAAGCATTTTACAACGACAATAGGCAGCACTTTATCCTCAACAAGCCGGTGGTGCGCGTGCTGTTTATCAAGCTCCGAAAAGACTCGCCATACGTGGAGCGCATCAGAAAAATATACACCTCAAAAGAGCCGGAAAACATTACCGTGCTGGAAAACTTATGCCTGCAAGCGGCGCTCAAGTTTGACCACTACGGCAACCGCTGGCTTACGCTGGACGAGCTGACCAAGGAGCTCCCCCCGCAGCCGGGCGGCTACGAAGACCGGGCGGCGCAAAAGCGGGCTATAGAGGTCGCCGATGGCGGCTATACCTATCTGGTGGCCATTCGCGATTTCAAGGAGCGCAACGCCATTGCCCCCATGGAGTACGAGTACGACAACATCAAAACGATGATACTGAACCAACGGAAGAAAAGCATGATAAATAGCTTAGAGCAGCGCATGCTGCAGGAAGCCAAGCAGAAGAACATGGTGAAAATATACGTGAAGAGTTGAAAAAAAAATTGAATTACGCTTAGTATAACATGAAAATGACAAGAAAAATTATGCTGTTGATGCTGTGCTTCACCTTCAACGCCGTAATCGGTCAGCAAAACGTGCTGGACAAGGTGCTGGCGGTAGTAGGGAACGAAGTTCTGCTGGAATCCGACGTAGAGATGGAGATGATGCAGCTGCGCGCGCAGGGGCAGCTGGTGGACGACGAAATGCGATGCCACATCTTTGAGCAGCTGTTGCTGCAAAAGCTGTTGCTGGCGCAGGCAAAGCTGGACAGCCTGAAGGAAAACGAGCTGGCGGTAACGCAGGAGGTGGAGCAGAGCATTCGCCGAATTTCCGTGCAGCTGGGGGGCATGCAAGAGGTGGAAAAGTACTTCGGCAAACCGCTGTTTCAGCTCAAGGAGGAGTGGACGGCGCAGATGAGGGAGCGCAACCTCACGCAGCAAATGCGGATGAACATTGTATCGGCCGTGCAGGTTACCCCGCGCGACGTGGAGCTCTACTACAAGTCGCAGGCAGCCGACAGCTTTCCGATGATCCCCGACCAGTACGTCATTCAGCAAATTGCGCGCTACCCGCCTTCGGGGAGCGAGGTGCGCTTTCAGGTGCGCGAAAAGCTGCTGGAGCTGCGCGAGCGCGTGATGAACGGCGAAAAATTTCAGGCCCTTGCGGTGATGTACTCCGAAGACCAAGCTTCAGCCCGGCGCGGCGGCGAGCTGGGCATGCGCACGCGCGAGGAATTTGTAAAACCCTTTTCCGACGCCGCCTTTGCGCTCAAGCCCGGGCAGGTGTCGCAAATTGTGGAAACAGAGTTTGGCTTTCACATCATACAAATGAGCGAAAAAAGGGATGAAATGGCCAACCTGCGCCACATCCTTATCCGCCCCAAATTCTCTACCGAAACGCAGCAGGAGGCCTCGCGCCTGCTGGACAGCATCGCCACGGTGATACGCGCCGACAGCATTTCGTTTGAGATGGGCGTGGTGCGCTACTCCGAAGATAAAAATACGCGGCTGAGCGGCGGATACGTGATTAACCCGCAAACGCTATCCACGCGCTTCGAAAAAGACCAGCTCATACCCAACGACTACTACGTGCTGCGCGACATGAAGGTGGGCGAAATATCGGCGCCTTTCGAATCAAAAGACAACACCGGAAACGATATCTTCAAAATAATAAAGTTCAAGGAGTTTATCCCCTCACACCGCGCCAACTTTGAGCAAGACTACATGGTGGTGCACGACATTACCGAGAATAAAAAGCAGCAGGAAACGTTTGACGCGTGGATAACCAAGCAGATACAATCGGCGTACATTTCCATTGAGCCGGACATGTGCCGCTGCAAATTTAGCCGTGAAGGATGGGTCAAGTAGCATCAAACGTTGTGCGCAGCTGCCTTGCGCTACTTTTGGTTGGCGCAGCGGCAGCCCCCACTTTTGCCGAAAAGCGAAAGGTGGAAATAAAGCGCGCCGACTTTTGGCGCAGCCTGAAGCAGGGCGACGAAATAGTGAACCGACTCATAGGCAACGTGCTGATATACCACAACGAAACCACCATGACCTGCGATAGCGCCTACGTTTACCCCAACAACCGTTTTGAAGCCTTTGGGCGTGTAGTAATAAACAAGGATACCACGTGGCTCTTTGGCGACTACATGGACTACGAAAGCGCCGCCGACGTAGGGAAAGTGCGCGGACGGCTGGTTACCTTGCTCGACGGAGAAACGCGGCTACGCACGCAGCATCTGGACTTCAACACCGCCACCAACGTCGCATTTTTTTTCAGCGGCGGCGTTATCGACAACGAAAAAAACTTGCTGGAGAGCAACCAAGGCTACTACTACTCCAACCAAAAGCTGGCCATCTTTACGGACAAGGTGGAAATGAAAAACGAGGAGTACCGCATCAAGTCGGACTCGCTGCACTACCTCACAGAGCAGGATGTGGCCACGTTTCTTAAGCAAACCTACATTTGGCACGAGGACATATTCTTGTCATTCCGGCAGGGCTACTACGACAGAGCCAACGACCACTTCTTCATGTCCAGCCACGTGTACATGATGAACGACAAGCAGGAATCGTGGGGCGACAGCGCCCACTACTACCGGGCGCAAAAAGAGGGAGAAATGTTTGGCAACGTGCAGCTCTACGATTCTGCGCAGCACGCCATGTCGCTCGGCGACTACGCAAAGCTGTACGAAGACCGCGACCTAGCGTACATGACAAAAGACCCGGTAGGCGTGCTGTTCTCGGAAAAGCCGGAGGACGATACCATGTTCATCAAGGCCGATACGCTGCTGGTGCGGCGCATTGCCAACACCGACACGGCCACCGTGATGCTCGACAGCGCGCGCAAGTACATGCACGCATTTTTCGGCGTGCAGTTCTACCACCCCGAAATACAGGGAGCCTGCGACTCCATGTCCTACAACGCCATCGATTCGCTCGGCGAAATGTTTTACAGCCCCATCCTCTGGAACAAGGAAAACCAGCTGAGCGCCGACAAAATGGAAATCTACCAAAAAAACAACCAGCTGCACCGGCTTGACATGATAGACGCGGGCTTTATTGCCTCGCAGGACGACAGCGTGAAATCGTACTACAACCAGATAAAGGGAAAGCTCATCGTGGCGCACTTTGCCCAAAACGACCTCTACAAGGTGGACGTTTTTGGCAACGGACAAACGGTGTACTACCTGCGCGATAGCATGAAGCTCACCGGCACGCTCAACGCCACCAGCGTGGACATATTTTTCTACATCAAAAATCGGGCAATCCAAAAAATAACCTACGCCTCCAACACCGACTCAAAGGTTATTCCGCCAAAAGATATCGACGTAAAGGAGCTCACGCTGAAAGGGTTTTCGTGGCAGCAAGACCGCCGCCCAAAATCGCGCTACGATATAACCAACCGCGCCATACAGCCCTCCCTCAAGCAGTACTCGCTCACCATTGAGCAGCCCAAATACGTCGTCACAAAGCGCATTGACGGCATAAAAAATGCTTTCTTTCCACCGGAATGGCTGAGAGCTAAGAACTAAGAGCTAATCAAAGACAGTTTTTGAGTTTTTATTGTAAATTATAAAGGTAAACAGCTTACGAAAGTTGGATTCTGTAACAGCTTGAAAAACATAAAGAAGTACAAGGTGAACAACTTCATACACCATAAGCCGCGAAAGCCAACGCCCGAAAACTTGCTATTTGGCGTACGTCCGGTAGCGGAGGCGCTGCAAAACGGGCGCGAAATAGACAAGGTAATGCTGAAGCGAGGCTTGGAGGGCGAGGCGGCGCAGCAGCTGTTGGCGTTGCTTGAGGAGCGCGGCGTGCCGGTGCAGCGCGTGCCGATAGAAAAGCTCAACGCGCTTACGCAAAAAAATCATCAGGGCGTAGTGGCCTTTGCCTCCCTCATAGAGTACGCCAACCTCGAGGAGGTGGTGATAGGCGCGCTGGAGCGCGGCGAAACGCCGCTGGTGCTCCTGCTCGACGGCGTAACCGACGTGCGCAACTTCGGCGCCATTGCCCGCTCGGCGGAGTGCGCAGGCGTGCACGCCATAGCGCTGCCGGCTAAGGGCGCCGCGCAAATCAACGGCGACGCGCTCAAGGCGTCGGCGGGGGCGCTCAACGTAACGCCGGTGTGCCGCGTGCCAAGCCTGCGCAGCGCAGCCCGATACCTGCAGAGCAGCGGGCTACAGCTGGTGGCGGCCACCGAAAAAGCCGGCAAAAGCCTCTACGCGCTCAACCTTGCCAAGCCTACCGCCATCGTGCTGGGGGCTGAGGATACGGGAATATCGCCCGACCTCCTGCGCGTGGCGGACGAAACGGTGCACATCCCCCTCTGCGGAAGCATCGCCTCGCTCAACGTAAGCGCAGCCGCAGCGGTGGTGCTGTTTGAGGCGGTGAGGCAAAAGTTAAGATTAAGTGAGCTGTAATGAAAATAATGTTCATGCTCTGCTTTTACAAAACAAAGAGGCCGTTTTGAAAATCAAAATATAATTGTAATTTGCGATTGTACTACAAAACAAAAGTATAAGCTATGATTTATGCTCCACTCGGCGTCATTTTGCGTATTGATTTTGTAGATACATTCCGCTTTGTTCCGGATTGCTTCCTGCTTCGTTTCTCGCAGCCGCAATGACGCTACGTGCGGCTGCCGTCGTTGCGAGGCTGGATAAAGAAGTTTAAGCAAAAGGAAATGACGCTCTCTGCATTGGCTTCGCCGAATTTTGCGGCGGTTGGCTTCGCCGAGCTCCGCTTCGCTCCGGTTTCCCGTAGGGTAGGGGGTTCAGACTTGCGTAATTTTGCGTAATTTTTTCTGCTAATTTGTGCCGAAATCAATTGCCTCAACAACCTCATTTTCACCTAATTTTACAAACAAAACCACCTCAGTAGCCATGAAATACGCCACCTGCACCCAACCTCATTAAGCCAAAATGTCCATTAGGATATAGCTTATTGATAATGAATATTGATTATCAGCTAAATAAATTGCATCAATTCGGTGTAGAACAGCGCTTTTTGAATGAACTAATGTTGAAGTAGGGTACATTTGGCTACGTCGATTTTCAATTCAAATTGTCGCGAGCTGAATAATCCCGTAGGGTAGGGTGTTCAGAAGGTACGAAATTTTTCTTCCAAAAATCATTTCGTAGAAATTTGAAAATGAGATTATTGATGCAATTATTTTGGCAAAAATCAGCGGAAAAATTATGAAGGTTTGCAGACCCTACCCAGCGGATAGGATTTTCATAACCGCAGGTCGGCGACCTGCGGAGCGACAACACCATAGCCATTTACCTGCCTGAAAGGCAGGACTTCTACTAAACCTGAGAAAGTGACAAAAATAGGGCAAGCGCCGAAGTCCTGCCTTTCAGGCAGGGTGAAGAGGAGGTACGGTTTTCCGCCGGTCGCTGACCTGCGGTTATGAAAATGTTGCCCTTTCAGGGCAAGGCGCTACCCCGTAGCTGGTAGCCAAATGGGGTTAATGAGGTTGGGTGTAGGTGGCGTATTCCATGGCTACTGAGACCATTTTGTTTGAGAAATTATGTGAAAATGAGGTTGTTGAGGCACATCAGCCCCGCCACAGCAACAGCAATACCGGCTGCATAAAATATTTTTCGCTTGCTTCTCAACAGCCCAACTTTTTAATTCGCAAATGGCTTCACTACAACTTTGGCATTTCATTTTTTGCCCCCAACCATCAAAAACACCTGCCCCAGAAATTTACATAATGATTGACAAACAAAGCTGCCGCAGAGCTATTTTTAATTCTTAATTAATTAGACACCCCTCACCGCGACGCCTTTTTCCGCCAGATATTTTTTCAGCGCAGGAATTTCCAGCTCTTTGAAGTGGAAAAGGCTGGCGGCAAGCGCCGCGTCGGCTTTGCCTTTGGTAAACGCCTCCTCAAAGTGCTGCAT
>JAISLN010000227.1 GCA_031290835.1 Prevotellaceae bacterium | reverse complement strand
GCCGGAGATATTATAGGTATCATTTCCGGTGATATGTAGCGTGTTGTTGGAGAAGTTGAAGCCGCTGCCGGTACCCTTTTGGGTGCTGAGGTCAATCGTAGCGTCAGCAAAAGCGTTAGCGCAGCACATCACCAAAAAAAGGGTAGTAAGTAAAAATTGTTTCATGATATGATATTATTAATAGTTTGTGATTTAATCTTGTAGAATAGTAGGAATGTTAGATGCTATAGGGCAGGTACGTCTTGTGTGAGCCCACGCGCCGCGCTGTGCAAGTCGTATCCGGCATTTCCCCATTAAAAAATTTTTCATTAATTTTATGTTGCTGTATTTCAGCTATATATAGTACAGGGCAAATCAAGTAAAATTTGCTTGTGCTCTAAATTGCCGGTTTATTTATTAATTACAAACACCTGCTTCACGCCTCAAATAATTAAATTATTAATAAACTATTGGTTGCATAAAGCCGTTGTATTTATAGTTGCATTATATACAATAGATTATAATCTATATGAGAATTTATTAAATCAAAAATAATAAAAAGTTCTCAACGGGCAAAATATTTTGATGTAAAAATTTTGCGGCGAGCCGAGCAAGCCCAGCATAAAAAATGTAAATAATTGGATAGCAAGCGCTTCAAATTTAAAAATTGTTGCTTCGGGTGGGAGAAAAGAGGAGCTGGGGAAAAAGGAGATTCGTGTTTTTTTTGAGTAATTGCCAACTTTGCCGGATGTGCTTCAAGCTGTCGCGAGGGTGGGGGCTTTTGAGATAGCCCCGAGCTCGGAGCGCCTCACTTTTTTTTAACCATTCATGAACAAGCGCACGCCGCATATTCCGTTTTTTTGTACTTTTGCGCCTTGTTGCCGCTGGGGTTGCCTCTTTGTAGGGGCGGCAGCACACGCTTGGCGTAAAGCCCAGGCGCAGCAGCTCAAAAAATCCTTTTTACCAAAAGCTTAATACATCCGTTAGCTCAATATCAACCTTATGACCCCGTCCAAAATTAACCTGTACAACTCTTTCTCCGACGAGGAGAAGCACGTGCTGAAGCAGGCGGCGCTCAAGGCGTGCAGCATCAGCGCGAACGAAATCTCTCTCCCGGCGGCCGCTTTACGCGCAAAATCCCCCAAGACGATAAAGTCTATTTTAGATACCGCCGTCAAGTACGACCTGTTGACCTATGAGCGCCATGAGCAAAAATATTACGCAGAGGTTGACTTCATGCTGTATATCTACCCCGAGCTGACCGGTTTTGGGGCCTACTGGGAGGCAGCGCAAAAGCAAAAGAAAGGCTTCGAAGGATTTTACCGCTTTTACAGCAACGTAACGGCGCTACAGAACATTCGCAACTGCCTGTACTCGTTGCTGTTTTTGAGCAAAGAGGAGTATCGAAAGTACGAAGAAAAATGTGTAATGTACCCGTCCGATAGCGAAATGGCTTTTTACGGCGACCTGATTCGGAGCGAAAAGTATGAGCCGTACTTGTGCCGCCTCAGCGAGCCGATGATGGAAAAAGCGCTGTTTTACATCGCAAACGATGCTATTTATAACCTTGAATCGCTCCCCGAAACCGTCTGCCTATTTGAGAAGATTGAGCGCTTGTCGAAGTATCCCAACGTTGGCAAGTGCACCGGCATTTCCGATGCGCTTGACTTTTTCGCCGGACGGTTTAAGGATATTAAGGAGATGGACGTGGAGATTTTGGGCTCCTCCGCACTGTTTATCGCCGCTGCGTCAAAGGTTATTGAGGGAAGTACGGGCGAGGCTTTTACGCTTTTTGGAACGGGCATGAAGATACAGCGCATAGCCTTGACGGACTTCCCCTTTCCCGCCAGTCCCTACTTCGCAATTTACTACCTCGCCTTGCTGCTGAACATGGACGCCAAAGGAGTGGCTATCATGCAAAAAATAAAGCTGTGGATGCAGAAAAATAGCGAATTTTCCACGATTTTCATTCTTTCGGTAGAGCTAGTTATAGACCATGCGCTAAACCGGAAAAGCGAAGTCGAAAGAAAGGTTGCCGCCCTTTTGAAGCATCTCAAAGAGGAGGAAACGGAGCTAACGATATTGTCGCTGGTGAGCCTTTTATTCCTCCACATGGCGGGCAAAAAACCCGACTCCGGCTACATGGACAGCGTGCTCAAAGTTGTGCAAAAAGCCTACCGCTGCGGCTACGCCATTTTGGCCTACGAGGCTGCCTACGCCGCCCAAGCGTGGTATGAGAGCGAAGAGCTGAAGGAGCTTTTTCGCAAAATGGCCGACGAGCTGTCGTACCAGCCGGTGATGTCGCGAATCTCGCAGCAGGAGGATTGGGAAAAATCGCTCAACATGCTCCTCGGGCTAAAGCCCGCTACGCCCAGAACAGCCGCAGGCGGCGAAAGCAAAACGCGCGTAGTGTACTACTTCAACCCCGCCGAAGAATCCGTACAGCCGGTGCTCCAAACCCGACAGGCAAAAGGATGGTCTGCCGGCAGAAATATTGCGCTGAAAAGCTTTTACGAAGGAAAAACGCAGGGTATGACCCCGCAGGATATGCTCGTGGCAAAAGCTATTAAGCGCGAAGCGAGCTACTACGATGAGTATTTTGAGTTCTCCCAAAAGGTTTTTCCCGCGCTGGTGGCGCATCCCTACATTTTTTTGGCCAACAGCAAGGACATTCCCGTTGAGCTCGTTGCCGCGCAGCCCGTTATTACGGTCGCCAAAAAGAGTAGAGGCTACGAACTTTCGTCCGATGTGCAGGATTTTCAGGATAAAATATTTTTGCAGAAGGAAACGAATACCCGCTACAAGGTGTACAACCTGACGGCGATGCAGGTGCAAATGTTGCAGATTATTTCGGAGCAAAAGCTGGTTATTCCGGAGGCAGGCAGAGAAAAGCTGATAGCCCTTTTGGGAACGTTCAGCGCACAGGGTATGGACGTGCACTCCGACCTGCTAGACTCGGAGAGCGCGCAGACAACCGTAAAGGAGGTGCCCGCCGATTCGCGCATTCGCGTGCAGCTCCTGCCCTTTGGCGACGGGCTCAAGGCAGAGCTATTCGTCAAGCCGTTTGGAGCGCATCCGCCCTACTGCAAGCCCGGAAAGGGCGGTCGGGTGCTCATCGCAAACGAAAAAGACGTGCAGCTGCAAGTAAAGCGCAACCTGAAAGAGGAGGCAAGCAACGAAGCCCTGCTGCTAAACGAAATTCAAGCCCTAGAAAGCCTCACGATTACCAACGGCCTGATGGCGTTTGACGACCCGCTGGACGCTCTCCACCTGCTGGATATTCTGGCAAAGCTACCCGGCATCTGCGTGGTGGAGTGGCCCGAAGGCGAGCGCTACAAAATACGCGGCACGGCCGACTTCAGCCAGCTGAAGCTCAAGGTGGCGAGCAACGTAAACTGGTTTGACCTGCAGGGCGAGCTCAAGGTGGACGAAAACACGGTCATCTCGCTCCAAAAGCTGCTCGCCCTGACGGAGCATGGGCACAACCGCTTTATAGAGCTCAGCCCCGGCGAATTTATTGCCCTGAGCAAGGAGCTCAAAAAACAGCTGGATTCGCTGCGCCTCTACACCACCGTCTCCAAGGATGAAGTCCGGCTGAACAAGTTTGCCTCGGTGGCGATGGACGACTTTTTCGGCAGCGTGGCTGATTTGAAAGCCGACAAGGCGTGGCAAAAATTTCGCGAGCGCCTCAACGACAACTTGAGCGAAATAGCCGTTCCATCAACGCTGCAAGCCGAGCTGCGCAGCTACCAGGAGGAGGGCTTCCGGTGGATGTCCCGCTTGGCGGCGTGGGAGGGCGGCGCCTGCCTTGCCGACGATATGGGCCTGGGCAAAACGGTACAAACGCTTGCCCTCCTCCTGCACCGCGCCGCAGAAGGTCCCGCCCTCGTGGTGTGCCCGGTTTCGGTCGTTGGCAGCTGGGTGGCCGAAGCCGGGCGCTTTGCCCCGACCCTGCGCATCAAAACCATGGGCAGCGCCACGCACAACCGGCAGGAAGTGCTCCGCTCGCTCGAAGCCGGCGACCTGCTGATAACCTCCTACGGCCTCCTACAGTCGGAAGAAAAGCTGTTCAGCGAACCCTCATTCGCCACCGTTGTGCTCGACGAGGCGCACGCCATCAAAAACTACGCCACCAAAACCTCCAAGGCGAGCATGCAGCTAAAGGCCGCGTTCAGGGTGGCGCTCACCGGTACGCCGGTGCAAAACCATCTGGGAGAGGTGTGGAACCTGTTCAACTTTACCAACCCCGGACTGCTGGGCAGCCTGCAACACTTTACCGATAGGTTCATCAAAACGGATGACGAAGAGGCGCGCAGGCGCCTCAAAAAGCTGATAGCGCCGTTTATTCTGCGGCGCACCAAATCGGCGGTGCTGGATGAGCTGCCGCCAAAAACCGAAATTGTAAAAAAGATACAGCTATCAAGCGAAGAAATGGCGTTTTACGAGGCGCTGCGCCGCCAGGCTATCGAAAACCTGAGCGACGGCGCCGCCGATGGCGCAGGTGCAAACCTGGGCGCAAAGCGAATGCAGGTGCTGGCGGAAATCACCAAGCTGCGGCAGGCAAGCTGCAACCCCCTGCTGATAGACAAGGACATTCGCAT
>JAISLN010000226.1 GCA_031290835.1 Prevotellaceae bacterium | reverse complement strand
CGCATGGTTTACCTCAAGGGAAGCGGCGTTGCCGAGCTTATGCCGCAGCTACTTACGCTTTGCGCATTTGCCGTTTTTTCCAACACGTGGGCAATGCTAAGCTATAAAAAAGTTAGGTAACTTTCAATAAATAGTTAGCGCGATGGTCATCCACAGGTAATTTTCCCAGCATAATTTTCCGGTTTTTATGCGACATAAGCTACAAAAACCGGCTGAAAACGCCCAACTTTTTAACAACCATTTTATTGAAATTCAATGAAATGAAGGATTAGTAAGGGCTGACTATATAAAATTCCGATATTGATTGACAAAAAATTCGGTACATGGCCTTTTAAAACCTCCGCAGGTCAAATTATTTTCTCCCCAAAGTATCTCCAGGCGGGAATTACTTCTACGTCGCCCACCTGCCGCGCTTGGTTGTAGGTGATGATAAGCTTGCGCTGTAGGCGGATGTGCTCATCAAGTACCGCAAAACCTTTCCACTCGCGGCTTTCGTTTTCGGGGGTCAGCTCGTAGCAAACTTGTATGGCTTGATAGTCAGCGTCCTTTTTCACAACAAAATCACACTCGCCGTTGCGGTTTCCGAAGGTAATTTCGTCCCAACCCTGCTTGCACAGCTCGGTAAGCACAAAGTTTTCCAGCAGCTTGCCTTTGCTGTCCGTAAACTTGTACGAAAGCGCGTTAACCAGGCCGTTGTCTGCCGAGTAGATTTTGTGCAAGCTGCGGGCGGCCTCCTTTTGCGAAAACGAAAAGTTCAGCACATCGCCCACCACGTAGCTGTCTGCCAGGATAGAGAGGTATTTTTTCGTTGTATTTTCGTTGCTTCCCACCGCGTTGGCAAGGCTCTTGTAGGAAAACAGCGTGCCGATATTCGACATGGCGTACAGGAGCAGCCGCCTGAACGTAGGCACATCCGATATTTTTTGATATACAATGCAATCCTTCATCACGATGGAGTCGAAGTAGCTTTTCAGCAAGTCCAGCCGAATTTCCGTATCGGCTATTTGCCGAATTTCGGGAAACGCGCCCCACTGCATCACGTCGTCAAATAGGCGCAGCACGTCCGGCTTCCTACCGAGCAGCTCGTAGCTGTTGGAGATGCCGTTTATGGCCAGCAGCTCCCGAAACGAGAACGGGTAAACCCTGTCGGTAAAGTACCTGCCGGAAAGCAAGGCCGAGTAGTCGTTTTGCAGCAGCGAGGAGTTGGAGCCTGTAACGAATATTTTTCGAAAAAGGTTGCTGTCGTACACGCTTTTGACAAACTTTTCCCACGCTGTTACCGTCTGTACCTCATCCAAAAAAAGGTATTGCACCTTTTCGCCGGTAATTTTTTCGGCGGCTTCTACCACGCCGTACAGCAGCGAAGGGTTGCGCCACGCTTCAAAGTAGGCGGGGTCGTCCATGTTGAGAAAAAGAATGGCTTTGGGCGACACCGTTTCCATCAGCCGGTTGATTATCAAGCGGTAAACGGAGGATTTTCCGCAGCGCCGAATACCGGTCAGCACTTGTATATGCCTTGTTGCGTTCCTTTTCCAGATATGGTCAAGCAGCTCGCGACGATGCAGCTGTTCGTATTGCTTGCCCGACCAGTGCGGGTTTTGGTGTAGTAGTACATTTTCCATGTTCACACAATTTTAGAAGTACAAAGATACTCATTTTTTGCATTTGACGAAATCAATTTCGCAAAAACATGCATTTTGACGAAATTAAATTCGTCAAAATAGTCATTTTGACGAATTCAATTTCGTCAAAATTGCAATTAGTTGATTATAAATTTTGTATTGGAAAGGTTTTACCCGATCACTGGCGAGCGTTGTTTTTGTAAGAAAAATTGGGGATGGAGGGTGGTGAAATTTCTTTGCAAAGGCTGTTTTTGGGTTGTTTTGCCGCCTACAGCAGCTTTCGTACCCTGAAGAACAGCAGGGTGACGCCTACGCTCAAAAACATGAGCAAAATGGCAAACGGGTAGCCAAAGCGCCACGCTATCTCCGGCATGGCGTGAAAGTTCATGCCGTAGATGCTGCTGATGAGCGTTGGCGGCATGAATATCACCGTTGCCACCGTAAAAATCTTTATCACCTTGTTTTGCTCCAGCGAGATAAGCCCCATTACCGTGTTTTGCAGGAACTCAAGCCGCTCAAAGGCAAAGTCGGCGTGGCTAACGAGCGAGTTGATGTCTTTGATAATCATGCTGAGCTTTGGCGCGGTATCGCTGGGGAAGCGGTCGCTTTTCAGGATGCTGCTCACCACCCGCTGCTTGTCGATAATGCTTTCGCGCATCATCATGGTGTTGCCCTGCAGGCGGTTGATGGTCAGGAGGAGCTGGCTGTCGAGGCGCACTTCGGATTTGTCCTCAAAG
The DNA here is from genome assembly GCA_031290835.1 of Prevotellaceae bacterium. Taxonomy (GTDB): domain Bacteria; phylum Bacteroidota; class Bacteroidia; order Bacteroidales; family UBA932; genus JAITMY01. Next base: position 4,448 of record JAISLN010000226.1, on the reverse strand, counting down.
GGCAGCTTGTTGATGTTGGAGACCTCCTTTGCCAGCGCCTCCAGCATGTCTGCGTCAATATCAATGCGGCTTTCGAGGATGGACACCATGACGTGGAAGCAGGTGGGGTAGAGGCGGTGGTTGGCGTACAGGCGGCGAATGGTTTCGTTGAAGGCCTTGAGCCCAAGCGGGCGAATGGAAACCAGCACCCCCTCGCACAGAATAAACGACACCTGCTCCGACGAGAGCTCGTGCTCCCTGTTGGCAAGCAAAAACGAGGTGTTGGCGTAGAGCGTACTTTCGGTTTCGTAGTAGCGCGAGCTGCTTTCTATCTCCTCCGCCTGCTGCTGAGTTTGCAGGTTGATGTTCAGAAAATCCTCTACCACGCGGCGCTCTTCGGGCGTCGGGGCTACCATGTCTATCCATAGCACCTCGTCGTAGCTCAGCTCGTTGAGCTGCTCCAAGTCGCCGCTGCCTGTAACGCGGCTACTTTCCTTGATGTAGTAGTTGACCATAGAAATTCCGAATTTTGATTTTTGCGCCGCGCCAAAATCTCTCGGGCGCTGCCAAAAATCAAGTAGTGTTATGTTAATCCGTGCTTTAGCCGGGTAGTAAACGTTTCCATTCCCTCCCTTTTTGCCGCGTCGAGCGGGTAGCTGATGTTGTTCTTCAGGTATCCGGCCACGTCAACGTCCGTGTAGCGGGGCTGCGCCTCGCGGCATACCTCTTCAACGTGCTCCACGCCAAACCGCAGCGCATCGTTGAGCAGGGCAATGGTGGCGGGCGGAACATTTTGCTTGGCCACCCACGCGGCAAACACAAAGGGCTTTCCGGTGCAGGCTATCCACGCCTGCGCAAGGTCATAGGCAAAGGTAAAGCGCCTGCGGGCGGCAAAAGTTTTGTCGCCAATCAGCAGGTAGCCTGCCCCGGTATCAATATCCGTTGTATGGTCGTAGCTAATCGGCTCAAAGCGCGGGGAGATGCGCCAGTACTCGCGCGCCAGCAGCTGCGCCAGCGCCGTCGAGGTGCGCGAATGAGAATCTAAGTAAATGGTATGCAGGCGGTCTATGCTGTTGCAGGCAAAAATGGCCACCGACGCCACCTCGCCCGTTGCGCCAATGCAGTAGTCGGTTACTACGCTAAAGTTGGCATTTTGGGGGATTGCCGCTACCGGCGTGAGCGCAATGTCAGCCTCGCCGGATAGCAACTTTTGAGCGCCCACGGCGGGAACATCCAGCGACAGCGCGGCGCTTTCGATGAAAGGAGAACGCCGAAGTCCGTAAATAAAAGGTGCGGCGTTGAGGTACGCTACAGCCGAAATGTTCACCCTCATTGATTGGATTAACTGTTTGTGAATTAATATTTTGTAATTATCCCGCAGGCATGGCGCTGTGCTGTTTTTGCTGCAAAAGTAGTTTTTTTAGTTCAGACTGAAAAATTGGGAGGAAAAATTGCATGAAATTAACAAATATGCTATCTTTGCACCCGTCTTCCTGCCAAAATATTTCAAGTAGTAATCACGTAAAATCATGTAAAAAATGGCGACCTTAAACGAGCGCAGCAACATTGTAATTCGCTTTTCCGGCGATTCGGGCGACGGTATGCAGCTTACCGGCACGCTCTTTTCCGACACCTCGGCGCTGCTTGGCTACAGCATTTCCACCTTCCCCGACTACCCCGCCGAAATTCGTGCGCCGCAGGGCACGGTAGCCGGCGTTTCGGGGTTTCAGGTACACTTTGGCGCCTCCGGCGTCAACACCCCCGGCGACTACTGCGACGTGCTGGTGGCAATGAATCCCGCAGCCCTCAAGGCAAACGCCCGGTGGATGAAAAAGGACGCCACCGCCATCCTCGACGCCGACGCCTTTGACGAGGCGCACCTGAAAAAGGCAGGCTTTGCCACCGCCGACCCGCTGGCGGAGCTCAAGCTGGAGGGGTACAGCGTCATTTGGGCGCCCATAACCTCGCTCACCAAAGCCGCGCTAAAAGATGCCGATGCCGACGCCAAAACGGTGCTGCGCTGCAAAAACATGTTTGCGCTGGGTATTTGCTACTACTTGTTCAACCTGCCGCCGGAGCACACCGAAGCCTACTTTGCGAGCAAGTTCAAGAAAAAACCGGCGCTCATAGCTATCAACCAAGTTGTGCTCAAGGGCGGCTACAACTACGCTGCCAACACCCACGCCTTTGCCAACACCTACAAGGTGGCGCCGGGGCAGCAGGAAAAAGGAGCCTACCGCATCATCAACGGCAACGTTGCCACCGCGTGGGGGCTGATTGCCGCCGCCGAAAAGTCGGGGCGCGAGCTCTTCTGCGGATCCTACCCGATTACCCCCGCCACGGGCATTTTGGAGGAGCTGTCGGCGCGAAAAGATTTGGGCGTAAAAACCCTGCAAGCCGAGGACGAAATTGCCGGCATTTGCACCGCCATAGGCGCGTCGTTTGCGGGCAACCTTGCCGTAACCACCACCTCCGGACCCGGGCTTGCGCTCAAGGGCGAGGCGCTTGGGCTTGCCGTAATGGCAGAGCTGCCGCTGGTGGTGGTGGACGTGCAGCGCAGCGGCCCATCCACCGGGCTGCCCACCAAAACGGAGCAATCGGACCTGATGCAGGCGCTCTACGGACGCCACGGCGAAAGCCCGGCGGTAGTAATGGCGGCCTGCTCGCCGTCGGACTGCTTCGGCGCGGCTTTTTGGGCGGCAAAGATTGCTCTGGAGCACATGACCCCCGTCATCCTGCTCACCGACGGCTACATTGCCAACGGCTCGGAGCCTTGGAAAATCCCCAGCATGAAGGATTACCCTGCCGTTGCGCCGCCCGTTGCGCCCGCAGGCGAAAGCTACCAACCCTACCGGCGCGACGCGCAGCGGCTGGCAAGGAGCTGGGGTATCCCCGGAACAAAAGGGCTGGAGCACCGCATAGGAGGGCTGGAAAAAGACGCGCTTAAGGGCAACATCTCCCACGACCCCGAAAACCACCAAAAGATGACCGACCTGCGGGCGGCAAAGGTGGGCAAGGTGGCCGATTTTATCCCCGACCTCGCCGTGGTAGGCGACGCAGAGGGCGACCTGCTCGTGGTGGGCTGGGGCGGCACGTACGGGCACCTCCTTTCGGCGGTTGTGCAGCTGCGGGCAAGCGGCAAAAAGGTCAGCCTAGCGCACTTCCGCTACCTCAACCCCCTGCCCAAAAACACAGAAGCAACGCTAAGCCGCTTCAAGCACGTGATAGCCTGCGAGCTCAACATGGGGCAATTTGCCAACCTGCTGCGCATGAAGCTGCCGCACATCCCCATACTGCAATACAACAAGGTGCAGGGCTTGCCGTTCACCGTGGCGGAGCTGGTGCAGAAATTAAACGATTTAAATGTTTGGAAATGAAATCGCCAGCTACTTTTGCACTTTAGCAAGTAGGAAAATGACATGCTTTGAGGCTTACTTTACCATGGCTAAAATAGCACGTGGTCTGCGATATAAGCTTCTCGTATTTGTGCCACTACCAACCAACAAATTATAAATGCTTACTTCCGAAACCATAAAATCAATTATTGCCAGCGGCGAAGGGTATAATGTTGAGTTTAAGACATCTTTTAATCAGGATGTTATCACTTCGCTCAATGCTTTTGCCAGTTCCGACGGAGGAGTGGTAGTGATAGGCGTTGATGACGAAGGGCAAACTATCGGCGTTACGCTCAACAGCGAAAGCGTTGCATCGTGGATTAACGAAGTCAAAACTAAAACCGAACCGGCAATTATTCCCGACGCCTACGAATTTACGATTGATGGAAAAACAATTGTCGCTCTGTCGATACAGGAATTTCCGGTGAAACCGGTTGCCGTGAAAGGTCGTTACTATAAGCGTGTAAAAAACAGTAATCATCAGCTGGGATTGAACGAAATTTCGAAAATGTATCTGAAAACATTCAACAGCAGTTGGGATTACTATATCGACGAACAGCACACGCTGGACGATATTTCGTTAGATAAAATCATTGCCTTCTCGAAGAAAAACGTTACGCTGTCTGCCGAAAAAGACCCGTTGCGACTGTTGCAAAAATACGAATTGACGCGCAACGGATGTATCACCAAAGCGGCGTTTCTCCTCTTTGCTAAAGATTTTGTCGCTTTGACAGGTATTCAGGCGGGACGTTTCAAAAGTTCAACAAAGATTATTGACTCCGTGTCGCTTCACAGCGACTTGTTTACGGAAGTGGAACAGGTGCTGGCTTTTGTTCGGAAATATTTTATGATAGAATACATCATTACCGGAAAAGCCCAAAGAGAAGAACGGTATGATTATCCTGAAGAAGCGATTCGCGAAATAGTGTTGAATATGATTGTACACCGCGACTACTATGATTCGGGCGATTCCATCATCAAAATTTTTGACGACAGGATAGAGTTCTTCAATCCCGGCAATCTCAGCGAAGGACTGACGGTCGAACGACTGTTGTCGGACGCATATACGCCAAA
>JAISLN010000225.1 GCA_031290835.1 Prevotellaceae bacterium | reverse complement strand
CTTACCGTTGCGTGGAGCTTGCTGTAAAAAGCCAAGATGCCGCAAGCATGGCGAAGCTAATCGCCAAAAAATCCCCATTTACAGAAAGCTGTAAGTGGGGATTTTTACATGAAATTCATCCGAATGGAGCCTCCTAAAACGGGAGCATCTTACACGCTCTGCGCTCATCCTTCAATTTCGGCGGCGTAGGCCTTTGCGTCCAGCAGCGTGTCGAGCTCTGCGGCGTTGCTTATCTTCAACTTAATCATCCAGCCTTGACCGTAGGGGTCTTTGTTTACCGTATCGGGCGCGTCGTTCAGCGCCTCGTTCAGCTCCAACACTTCGCCGCCAACGGGCATCAGCAAGTCCGAAACGGTTTTTACCGCCTCCACAGCGCCAAACATCTCGCCTTGTCCAAGCGTTTCGCCCACCGTGTTCACGTCAACAAACACAATGTCGCCAAGCTGGCTTTGCGCGTAATCGGTAATGCCAACGTAAGCCGTACCGTCGGCTTCAGCGCGAATCCACTCGTGGTCGCGGCTGTACTTTAAATTCTCAGGGTTGTTCATAATAATTTAACGATTTAGTAGTTCAACAATTCGGCAGCGCTGCAATTTTCCGATTGCTTCGCTGCACATCATAAATTTCTTAAGCTATTGCGAAATGCCTTTCATTGAAAGCTGTATTCGCTTGCGGGCAGCGTCCACCTCCACTACGCGCACCTGCACGTGCTGGTGCAGCTTGACAACGTCGGCGGGGTTGTTCACAAAGTTGTCCGTCAGCTGCGACACGTGTACAAGGCCGTCCTGCTTTATCCCAACGTCAACAAATGCCCCAAAGTTGGTTATATTCGTTACAATTCCGGGTAAAATCATGCCCGCCTGCAAATCTTCCATGCTGTGTACATCCTGCGCAAACTCAAAGACCTTGGCTTGCTCGCGCGGGTCAAGCCCCGGCTTGGCGAGCTCTTTCATAATGTCCAAGAGCGTAGGAAGCCCCACCTTTTCGGATATGTACTTCTCCGGCACGAGCTGCTTTCGCAAGTCTTCGCGCCGGAGCAAATCGCCAACGGTGCAGCCCAAATCCTTTGCCATCTGCTCTGCCACGTGGTAGTTTTCGGGATGCACCGCGCTGTTGTCGAGCGAATTTTTGGCGTTGCTAATGCGCAAAAAACCGGCGCACTGCTCAAACGCTTTTGCCCCCAGGCGGGGCACTTCGCGAAGCTGGCTGCGCGAGGCGAACGCCCCGTGCTCCTTGCGCCAAGCCACCACGTGCTGCGCCAGCTGCTGACCCATGCCTGATACGTAGGAAAGAAGGTGCTTGCTCGCCGTGTTGAGGTTTACGCCCACCATGTTCACGCAGCTCTCCACCGTTTGGTCGAGGCTACGCTTGAGCTGCTGCTGGTTTACGTCGTGCTGGTACTGTCCTACCCCGATACTTTTGGGGTCGATTTTCACCAGCTCGGCAAGCGGGTCCATCAGGCGGCGACCTATGGAAATCGCGCCGCGCACCGTTACGTCGTACTCCGGAAATTCCTCGCGGGCTACCGGCGAGGCGGAGTAGATGGAGGCGCCATCTTCGCTCACAACAAACACCTGCACCGCGCGGCGGAGCTGTAGATCTTTTACAAAAGCCTCCGTTTCGCGCCCGGCGGTGCCGTTGCCGATGGCAATGGCGTCAATGTGGTAAGCCTCTACCATTGCCGCCAACTTTTTTGCCGCCGCCGCCCTTTCGCCCTGCGACGACGCGTGGGGGTGAATGGTATCGTTGTGCCGGAGGTTGCCCCGCGCGTCGAGGCACACCACCTTGCAGCCCGTGCGAAATCCCGGATCAATGGCCAGCACATTTTTTTGCCCCAGCGGGGGCGCAAGCAGCAGCTGCCGCAGGTTTGCCGCAAACACGCGGATAGCTTCCTCGTCGGCTTTTGCCTTGCTCTGGGCTGCCGCCTCCGTTTCTATTGAGGGCGACAGCAGGCGCTTGTAGCTGTCGGCTACGGCAGCCTTTACCTGCATGGCCGATTCGCTGTCGTTCTTGACGAACAGCTTTTCCAGCATTTCAATAGCTTTAGCCTGCGGCGGCGCAATGCTCACGCGCAGCACTCCCTCCGCCTCCCCGCGCCGCAGGGCTAAAATTCTATGCGATGGGCACCTGCGCAGCGGCTCGCTAAAGCTGAAGTAGTCGCGGTACTTTGCCCCTTCCGCCTCCTTGCCCTTGGCAACGGCCGACGAAATGCTCGCCTCCCGCTCAAACAGGCCGCGCACCAAGCGACGCGCCGCCTCGTGCTCGCTCACCCATTCGGCAATAATGTCGCGCGCGCCCCCCAGCGCCTCGTCAACGCTGGCCACGCTCTCGCCAACGTACTTTTGCGCCAGCCTGACGACTTCTACAAATGTTTGCTGCGCCAGCGCTTCGGAAAGAGGCTCCAGCCCCTTTTCGCGGGCAACGGCGGCGCGTGTCCTGCGCTTGGGGCGGTAGGGCAGGTAAATATCTTCGAGCGTAGCGAGTACGTAGCATTCCGTAATGCGGGTGCGCAGCTCCTCCGTCAGCGCACCCTGCTCCTCCATCGCTTTTAGGATAGCCTCCTTGCGCTTTTCGACCTCCTGTAGCCGCGCCGCCTCGTTGAAGATAGCGGCAACCTGCACCTCGTCGAGGCTGCCGGTTGCCTCCTTGCGGTAGCGGCTTATGAAGGGAATGGTGGCGCCCTCGCCCATGAGCTTGAGCGTTGCGGAAACCCGTCCGGGCGCTATGCTGAGGGTTTGCGATATGTAAGCTGAAAAATCCAAATGTCGCTATGTTTTTGTTTTTGGCTTGCAAATATACGCTTTAATTTTTAAATATGGTGTAG
>JAISLN010000224.1 GCA_031290835.1 Prevotellaceae bacterium | reverse complement strand
CGTTGATTGCGCGGCTTTTCTCAGAGTTTCCAAAAAACAGCTGGAGGCCATTGACCCCGTTTTCACGCTTACCATCAAAGAAATTATGCACGTGGAGCCGGCAGAAATCAACCAAAACTTTTTTGATGAGCTTTACGGCAAAGACGCGGTAACTTCGGAGGATGTGTTCGCCGAAAAGGTGCGAGATGAGATAAACAACGAAATGGCAAGCAAGAGCGAGCATCGCTTTGTAACCGACGTGCGCAACCTGCTGCTCCAGCGCGCCGCGCTGGAGCTTCCGGAGGTCTTTCTGAAGCGCTGGCTGCTGCTGACGTCCGAAGGGAAGCTGACGAAAGAGGAGCTGGAGAAAGAGTTCCCCGCCTTTGCCGAAAATCTGCGCTGGCAGCTCATAGAGGAGCATATCCTGAAGGAGGGAAATATTGAGCTGAAGGAGGAGGACTTGCTGTTTGTTGCACGGCAAATGGTGCTCCGGCGTCTTGCCATGTATGGCGTGAACAACATGATAGAAGAGCGCCTGACCGAATTTGCGCGCACCATGCTCAACCGCAGCGAAGACCGCAGCACCATTGCCAAGCTCGCAGCCGAGCATCGGGTAATAGAGTACGTTCGCGATACCGTCACCGTGGAAAAGAAAGAGGTAAGCCACGAGCACCTCAAGAGCTTGCTCGCCGCATCTTAGCGCGAATTGTTTAATTAATTTTAGAAGTGAATAGTTTCTCATGAGTGAATTTCAAAAGTATGCCGTAAAACATGCCGGCATCAGCAGCATGACCCTGCATCGCTACCGCAGCATTTACAGCGCCTACATCAACCCTACCATCATCGAGGAGCGCCAGCTCAACGTTGCCAGCATGGACGTGTTTTCGCGCCTGATGATGGAGCGTATCGTATTTCTTGGCGTTCCCATTGATGATGATGTTGCGAACATTATTCAGGCTCAGCTGCTCTTTCTCGACTCCAACAACGATTCGGGCAAGGACATCAGCTTGTACCTCAACACGCCGGGCGGCTCCGTTTCGTCAGGCTTGGGTATTTACGACACCATGCAGCTGATAAGCTCTGACGTGGGCACCATCTGCACCGGCATGTCCGCCTCGATGGGCGCGGTGCTGCTGTGCGCAGGCGCTGCGGGCAAGCGTACAGCGCTGCCCCACTCGCGCGTCATGATACACCAGCCGGCAGGCAGCGCCGAGGGGCAAGCGTCGGATATTGAAATTACCGCGCGAGAAATTGTAAAACTCAAGCACGAGCTCTACCAGCTCATTGCCCAACATTCGGGGAAGTCTGTGGAACAGATAGAGAAGGACAGCGACCGCGACTACTGGATGAGCGCCTCCGAAGCAAAGGAGTACGGCATCATAGATAATATTTTGGTAAAAATGGCAAAGAAACAGTAAGCATGGCAGAACAAAAATATTGCTCATTTTGCGGCAGGTCTGCCCATCAGGTAACGCACCTTATTCATGGCGATAACCACGTGGCCATTTGCGATGTTTGCGTGCAGCGCGCCTACGCCATGATAAGCGATATCGACGTTCGTCAAAGCCCGCACAAGCACTTTGACGCCAACGTGCTGAAGGTTCCCAAGCCTCAGCAGATAAAAGCGTTTCTCGACGAGTACGTCATCGGGCAAGACGACGCCAAGAAGTACCTGTCCGTAGCGGTGTACAACCACTACAAGCGCATCAAGCAGGGCGGCATGGCGAAAGAAAGGGATGAGGTGGAGCTGGATAAATCGAACATCATCATGGTGGGCGACACGGGTACGGGCAAAACGCTACTTGCGCGAACTATTGCGCGCATACTGAACGTGCCTTTTGCCATTGTTGACGCCACCGTGCTTACGGAGGCGGGCTACGTGGGCGAAGATGTGGAGGGGATTCTCACGCGGTTGCTTCAGGTGGCGGACTACAACGTTACCGCTGCCGAAAAAGGGATTGTTTTTATTGACGAAATAGATAAGATTTCGCGCAAAAGCGACAACCCCTCCATTACGCGCGACGTATCGGGCGAGGGCGTGCAGCAGGCGTTGCTCAAGCTCCTTGAGGGCGCCATTGTCAACGTTCCGCCGCAGGGCGGCCGCAAGCATCCCGACCAGAAAATGATTCCCGTCAATACAAAAGATATTCTGTTCATTGCCGGAGGCGCTTTTGAGGGTATCGACAGAATTATTGCGCACCGCGTCAACACCAACATGATAGGCTTTGATGCTGCGGAAAGGCGTAGCAGGGTGAATAAAAACAACCTCCTCAGCTACCTTACCCCAGCCGACTTGCGCCGCTTTGGGCTAATTCCCGAAATTATCGGCCGCCTGCCGGTGATTACGCATCTTGATCCGCTCAGCAGGGAGGCGCTGCGCAAAATTCTCACCGAGCCGCGCAACGCCATTGTAAAGCAGTACAAAAAGCTGTTTGCCATGGACAACATACACCTTACCATAGACGACGACGTGCTGGACTACATTGTGGATAAGGCAATGGAGCACAAGCTCGGTGCACGCGGGCTTCGCACCATCTGCGAAGAGCTGATGATAGACGCCATGTACGAAATTTCCGACGCCGAAGAGGACAAGCCGAAGAAGGGCAAAAAGCAGCTGCGCATCACTAAGGCATACGCACAGGAAAAGCTGTCGCAATCGTTTGACAGCAAGGCGGCGTAATAAAGGTTTAGTAGGAAGCAAGCAACCTTAAATTAGAGAGAGGGGGGGAGAGCTGCCATTCGGCAATTCTCCCCCCTCCTCTTTTTCTGTGAGTTTCGCGCCTTGCGCTTAAAGCGCCTACTCGGTTTCCAACACTTTAAACTCGGTGCGGCGGTTTGCCGTACGTCCTTCTGCAGTTGTGTTTGGGGCTATGGGCTGGTCGGAGCCGTAGCCAACGTAGGTTAGCCTATCGGCGCTAATTCCTGCTCTAATCAGGTAGTCAACCACCGCGTTGGCTCGATTTTTAGAAAGCATTTGGTTAAACTCGGCAGGCCCTGTGTTGTCGGTATGGCCGGAAACTTCAATTCGGAGGTTGGGGAGTTCGTTAAGCATTGTCACCATTCGGTTGAGCTCCATTGTAGAGGCCTCTGAGAGTTCGGCGCTGCCGACCTTGAAGAAGATGTTGCTCAGCACTACCTTTTCGCCCACTTTGGCGCTATTCATCAAGATTTCCTTTTGAATTTCTTGGTACTCCGTATGGTCTCGGATGTCAATATTTTCGGAGTAAAACAGGTAGTCTTTGGCCTTAACGGCCAAGCCGTAGTTTTTACCCGAAGGCAGCGCAACCATGTAGGAACCTGTTTGCGAGTTTGTTGTAAACGCCGCAATAATTTCGCTCAGGTCGTTGTCGGTAATTTCTATATTCGCCGCTATCGGCGCATTTGTCTTTGCGTCCTTTACAGTAACTTTTATCAGCGTTACAGCGGTTTGGTCAACCTGTACTTTTTTCTCCACCAAAATTTCGTTCAGCGGGCTTTGCATGTAAGCTATCAGGTTGTCTTCCGAAACGCTAATAGTTGGCTTTTCTTCGCCAATGAAAGTAATGCGGTAGAGGTCGTAGAGCCCCAGTCCTCCTTTTCGGAACGAGGAGAAGTAGGCGTACCGTCCGCTGGCGTTCAGCATAAAGAAGAGGTCGTCTTCCGGCGTGTTGATGGGGTATCCCATGTTTACGGGGGTAGTCCACGTTCCGTTTTCAAAGTCGGACCGGAAGATGTCGTATCCGCCCATGGTATTGTGGCCGTTGGAGCTAAAGTAGAGGGTTTTGCCGTTGGGGTGTATGAATACTGCGCGTTCGTCGTACTCCGAGGCCACGGGTTTTCCTATGGGTCTTGCCGGCATCCATATTCCCTGAATATCTCTGTTGGAGTAGTATATTTGGTGGTTGCCGTTCGGGTTGTTTCGGTTGCTAACAAAGTAGAGGGTTCGTCCGTCGGGCGAGAGCGAGGCGCTTGCCTCGTGCGCCGACGAGTTGATGGCGTTTCCCAGCGTTTGCTTGGGCGTCCATGTATTTCCGTTGAGGACGGTGTAGCCCAAGTCGCCGCCGTTGTCGGACAGGAATACGAACAAGATATCTCCGCTGGGGGAAATGCCGGCTGCGGCATCGTTGCCGTTAACCGAGTTGATGGAGTTGTCAAGCTTTACAGGCGCAGTCCATTCTCCGTCTTTACGGTACGTTACGTAGATATTTTCGTTAAAAGTTTCTTCAACGCCCACTATCGTTTTTGTGTCGGGACGCGAAGAGGTGAAGTAGAGGTTGGAGCCATCTGCGTTGATGAGCGGTCCATACTCGGAGAATGAGCTGTTTACTACCGCTCCGAAGTTGTCGATGAAGACGTTGACGGGGTTTTTTATCAGCTCCTTGGCGGTTTCGCATTCGGCAGTTTTTTTGGCTATGCGCTGCATATCGCTACTATATGTTTTGGCTTTAACGTTCAAGAGACGTTTGCACTCAGCAAAGGCAGCAATAGCCTTGTCAAACTCATAGTTTAGGTGGTATGCCTCTCCAAGCAGCATGTAGGCTTTGGCTTTCAGGGGCGAGGAGAGGTTAACCGCTTTTTCAAGATAGGGCAGCGCTTGGTCTTTTTCCGTTGAGCGCAGGTAGCAATCGCCAATCATAATGTTGAGCTCCGCATTGTTTGGGTTGAAGTCGTTGGCTGCCAGCAAATAGGGCAAGGCTGTAAGCTTATGCAGCACGGAACCTTGCTGATACCTCTCAACGCCCAGCTCCAGCTGCTCTTTGGCAAACTTTAGCCCTTCCTTATTTTTGGGGAAGTATTTTTTTTCAAATTCTACGTTTTGCTGTTGAGCAAAAGTTAGGTTGGTAGATAGCAGCGCCAAAGCAACTATTCCGTAATATATATGTATTTTTTTCATCTTAATTGTGGTCGATTTGTTAGATTTAAGATTTTTGGTTAGTTGCACTGCGCAGAAATGTAGCTTTGCGCCGAAAGTTCGTTGAGCTCCACAGCTTTTTGCCAATCGGAGCAAGCCCCTTTTTCGTCGCGCAGCATCTCTTTGGCAATTCCTCTATTCAGAAATGCCTGCCCAAAGTTGCTATTTATTTTGATGGCCTTATTGTACTCCGTTACGGCTGCGGCATATTTTTTTTGCTTATAGTAAACATTTCCGGCGTTGTTGAATGCTTGGTAGTAGCTGGCGTTGTGCCGTATAGCGCTTGCAAAATCCGCCAGCGCACCTTCGTAATCTTCCTTTCCCAGCTTGGCTATTCCGCGATTATTGTATATCATGGCATTTTTTGGGGCAAGCTTAACCGCTTCGTTGTAGTCGCCAATGGCTTCGTCATACTTTTTCATGAGGCGGTAAACAGCGGCTCGATTGCTATACAAGAAGTCCGTTGAGGAATTGATGGCAATGGCTTTTGTGTAGTCTTCAAGCGCCTCCTCGTATCGCTCCAAGCTGCGGTTTGCGCTGCCTCTGTCGTTGTAGGCGTAGTAGTATTGGGGGTCGGCGGCAATGCACTTGGTGTATTCTTCAATGGCGGCTTCGTACAGCTCTGATAGGAACTTGATAGCGCCTTTGTAGTAGTATGCTTTTGCCATCTTCGGATCAAGCGTCACAGCTTCTGTATAGTCGGCTTCGGCTTGCTCAAAGGCGCCTTGCTCCTGATAAATTCGCCCCCTGCCAAAATAGGCTTTTGCGCTTGGCTGCAGCGCTATGGCTTTACTGTAATCTTCGATGGCCTCCGTGTAGTTTTTAATTTTTTCTTTAGCAACTGCCCGATTATAGTAGGCTTCGGCAAAGTCGTTCTTTTCGGCAATAGCCTCGTCGAACTTGGCAATGGCCGCCTCGTAGCTCTGCTGCTCAAGCAACGTTACGCCTTCGTTATATAAGACCTCCCCCTTGGGGTCTTTGATGGTAGAGGCGCGAACAATCTCTGCATCATTTTGCGCATGGGTAGCGGTTATTATAGCCAGCGTTCCCACCGCGAGTAGTAACAATTCTTTTTTCATTGCTTATATTATTTTTTTGTTTTAGTTATTTTCCACATCCATTTTATTACGTTCAGCAAAATGTATAGCAAAACGATAGGGGCAAACACTGCAAATATCGGCAAGGAGTAGAGCGGACAGAGCAGCATCATTACCCCCGACAGCAGCAAAAAGGCCAGCTGAAGCGAGTGTTTTTCCGGCAAAAAATCTTTTATTTTGAACGAGAACATGGGGATTTCGCTCACCAGCAAAAAGGCGAACAGCGCTATGAGCGGCGGCAGCGCCCATATCCCGATTCCAAGCGAGTTGTCGGCGCAGATTAGCGAAACCGACGCAAAAAACAGCGCGTTGGCAGGCGTTGGCAGGCCAAAGAAAGAGGTTGTTTGCCTGCCATCGACGTTGAACTTTGCCAAGCGGAGGGCTGAACAAACCGTAAGCAAAAACGGCGAAAATGCCAGCAATTCGCAAGCGCCCTCCGTTGCTGCCATGCCGCGCATAACGCTGTAGAGCATTACCGCCGGCAGCGTGCCGAAGCTGACCATATCCGCAAGCGAATCAAGCTGTACGCCTACCGGTGAATACGCTTTGAGCAGGCGCGCCGCAAAGCCATCCAAAAAATCAAGCACAAGCGCCGCCAGTACGCATACCATAGCGTCAAGCGCAAAGCCCTCAAGCGCGAATACAATGCCTGCACAACCGCATATCAGGTTGAAGCAGGTAATAATGTTAGGAACAGTGAACAGGCGTATTTGGTTAGCCATTGGATAATTTTTGAAACACAAAAATGAATGCTATCAAACCCGATATTGTCATATTATCATACATTTGAAAACGTACAAATGTAGCTACTTTTTTGTGCTTTTGTTCTCATTTACTTCATGTTTTTTCGTATCTTTACACGCCGACATTATCCGGCATTTGGCATAACCCATTGAGGCTTACGTATTATCATCACACTTTGGCTGTTTATAGTTTGTCAAAAAAATATCCATACATGCTGTTATTGGCAGCTTTATCTTCGTGCAACCATATCCGCGCGGCGGCGCCGAAGTACAGCAACGAATTTTTGTCGATAGGCGTGGGTGCTCGTGCGCTGGGCATGGGCGGAGCGGCAGCCTCCGTTGCCGCCGCCGACGCCTGCGCCGCCTACTGGAACCCCGCGCT
>JAISLN010000223.1 GCA_031290835.1 Prevotellaceae bacterium | reverse complement strand
GGCGTGCAGGCGGTAGGTATCAACGGCAAAACGAGCGCCTTTACCACCGCCACCGTTACCGTTGCCGGCGGCGCAAGCGGCGGCGGAACAGGCGTGGACAAAGCCCTCCCCGGCAGCTTCTTCGTTTACAAGAGCGGCGAAGCCATAGCTGCCGTTACCGACATTGCCCGCGAAGCCGAGCTGACGGTTTACAGCGTGAGCGGCGCCAAGGTTTGGTCTAAAACCGGCGTGCTGACTGGCACAACCCAAATCACCGGCCTGCAGCAGGGCGCAGCTTATTTTGTAGAGCTCCGCGTGGGCGACAAGGTTGAGGTGAAGAAGGTAACGCTTTAGCGGAAAATTCTTTGCTGCACCCCGCGTGAGGAAGGGCGGGCGGAGGCAGGCGGCTTAGCCGCCTGCCTCCGCCCACCACCCTTGCCTCGCAAAGTGCGCGAATATCAATCAGTTGAAAATTAGAAATTTAGCGATAAAAAGTTGGGGAATTATTTCCTCAGCCGGGCTATGTCATTTTAGTTACAACAATATTAAAAATTTAAACAATCATGAAAAGAGTAATATACATTCTACTCGGCGTTGCCCTGCTGCTGTGCGGCGGGCGGGCAAGCGCTCAGCTTACCGTTACCGGCAAGGTTATCGACGCCAAAACGGGCGGACCGATAGCTGGCGCGGCAATAAAGGCTGTGGGCACTACCGTGGGCACGCTCACCGGCCCCGAGGGTCGCTACTCCATCTCCGTAGAGGCGAGCGGTAGCCTCACCGTTCAGTTCATGGGCTACCAAACTCAAACGGTGAGGGTTGAGGGGCGCACAACGATAGACGTGAGCCTGTCGGAAACCGCCATAGACATCGACGAGGTGGTGGTAGTGGGCGCCTCGCTCCGCAAGAGCGATCTGACGGGCGCCGTGAGCAGCGTGAGCTCCAAAACGCTGGAGGAAAAACCCGTTACCACCATCAACGAGGCCATTCAGGGGCGTGTGGCGGGGGTGTTCATTTCGCAGGCCTCCAAGCCCGGCGACGACGCCTCCATCAAAATTCGCGGCACCAACTCCATCAGCACCACCACCGATCCCATCTACGTGGTGGACGGCTTGGTAATGGATAACTTTGCCTCCGGCTGGGGCGCTATCAACGTCAACGACGTTGCCTCGGTGGAGGTGCTCAAGGACGCCTCCGCCGCCGCGCTCTACGGATCGCGCGCCTCCAACGGCGTGGTGCTCATCACCACAAAAAAAGGTAAGGCGGGCGAAGGAAAGGTGAGCTACGACAGCTGGGTGGGAATACAGCAGTACGCCTACGTGCCCCCTAAAATGAAAACAAAGGATTTGTACGAGCTGCGCCGGTTGGCCTACCTCAACGGATATACCACTACGCCAACTTACGCGCGAGACCCCACCATGATGGACTTCTACATTGAGGACATTGTTGACGGCACCAATACCGTATTTGCTCCCTACGAGCGCGAATCCTACAACGCCAACAAAAGCTACGATTGGCTAAAGGAGATAACGCAAACGGCTGTACAGCAAGATCACCTGTTGAGCTTCACCGGAGGGTCGGAGCGCAACTCCTACTACCTGAGCTTTGGCTACTCCGACCAAAACGGCTTGGTGAAGAATACGGGGCTGACCAAGTACACGGGGCGCATCAACGCCGAGCAGCTCATTAAGTCGTGGCTCAAGGTGGGCACCAACACCTCCTTTACCCGCAGCAGCGACCAAAGGGTGGACGACGGAACGGTACAGCGCGCGTGGAACGCCAACCCCATGCTGCCCATAGACGATAGCGAAAAGCTGATGACGCTCAACTATCAGGGCATTTACGACCAAAACAGCTTTAACCCCATCCGCTCGCTGAAGATAGCCAACGACCGCCTGCGCAACCGCCTGCTCTCGTCGAGCTACATTAACCTCAACCCCATTGCGGGCTTGAACATCCGCACCACCTTTTCGGCGGACTACGTGCAGGAGGCGCGATATAAGTACACCCCAAAGGATATTCAGGAGGCTATCCGCTACTCGCAGGACGGGCAGGCTGAGCACACGTTCGACCACCGCACCATCCTGCAATGGGACAACACCATTACCTACGAAAAAGCGCTGGGCAGCCACCGCTTCAACATTCTGGCGGGAACGAGCGCCACGCGCAACGACCGCAGCTATACCTACGCCACCGGAAAAGGCTTCGGAACGGACTTTTTTTCCTACTACCGCCTCAACAGCTCGTACAAAACCAACGAGCGCGACATAGGTTCCGAGTTTATTACCTCCACCTTGCTCTCGTACCTTGCCCGCGTCAACTACAGCTATGCCGACCGCTACCTGCTGACCGCAACCCTGCGCTACGACGGGTCGTCAAAGTTCATGGAGGGGCATCAGTGGGGATCGTTCCCCTCGTTTTCGGCGGCGTGGAACGTAACGGAGGAGCAATTCGTAAAGAGCTTGCTGGGCGACCAAAGCTTGCTCAACAGGCTGAAAATAAGGGCTGGATTCGGAATGGTGGGCAATCAGGAGATTGGCGACTTTGCCTTCCGAACCCTCTACGACGCCCGCGTCAACAACCGCGAAGTGAGCTACGTGTCGCAGGGGCGCAAAGGCAACGAAGAGGTTACGTGGGAAAAGCAGCAGCAGTACAACCTTGGATTTGATATTGACCTTGCCAACAACCGGGTGCAGCTCTCCGCCGACGCTTTTTACATCAAAAATAAAGACCTTTTGATGACCCACTCGCTGCCTGCCACTACCGGTTTTACCGAAATTGTGGAAAACGTGGGCGCCATTACCAACAAGGGCGTGGAGGTTTCGGTGAACGCCACCGTAGTCAGGGCGGGCGAATTTGAGTGGAACGTTGCCGCAACCCTTTCGGCGGACAAAAACGAGGTTACTCAGCTCTACGGCAACAAGGAGGTGGTGTACAACATCAACGCCGACCGAAACCTCGAAAAAACGGGTAACCTTTTTTTGGGCGAATCGCGCAACACCATTTACATCTGGCAAACGGGCGGCATTGCCCAAGCGGTGGACTTTAGCGCCGATGGCAGCGGCAACCGGCTTTTTCAGGGGAACCCCGTGGAGTTCACCCGCGAAGACGGCACGCCCGTTGACCGCTGGAACGGAAACCGCGTCAGCCCCGGCGACCTGTACCCCTTAGACGCTAACAACGACGGGGAAATCACCGAAGCCGACCGCGTGGTTATCGGCTCCACCGACCCCAAGTTTTACGGCGGATTTTCCACCGACCTCTCGTGGTACGGCGTAGCAATCAACGCGGTATTTTCCTACTCCTACGGCGCCCGCAAGCTAAGCCCGTACTACGAAGGGCTTATCGGCAGCGTGGGCAGCAGCGCGGCCTCCACCGACCTGATAAACAACACGTGGACGACGGAAAACACCGGCGCAGAGTTCCCGCGCCCGGTGGCGGGGTTTGACTATCCGCACTACTCGGCGAGCAACATGGATTTTAGCGTGCAGGATGCGTCGTTTTTGCGCCTGTCGGCCCTCACCCTGTCCTACACGCTCCCCGCCAAGCTCATCGGCAGCGTCAACCTGAGCAACGTGCGGCTGTACGCAACAGGCACAAACCTGTTTTGCCTCACCCCCTACAAGGGCTTCGATCCCGAAATGGGCGACTGGTATCCCCCTACCAAAATGTACGTGTTTGGGATAAATCTTAGCTTCTAAAATTCAACTACTTAACAATAAAAAAAGTAAACGATGAATGCAATACAAAAATTGAAGGTAACGGCGGGCGCAGCAGCCCTGTGCGTTGCCGCCGTGGCTATCGCGGCTTGCTCGGATTTCCTCAATCAGGAATCGAAGGTAGCGCTCACCGAAGAGGAGGTGTTCTCGGACATCAGAAACGTGGCGCCGCTGGTGGACGGCTTGTACACCACCTACCGCGACCTCCGCGGCGGACGCAACGGGTTGATGATTAACCTCGGCGTGGACGAAAGCCAACAGGGAAATTTTCAGCTCAACTCCGAAAAGTCGCAGTCGGGGCTGGACAAGTACAACGGGCTGCTTGCGCCCGAATCGCCGCAGGTGTCCGCCATCTGGTCAAGGCGCTGGCCCCTCATAACCACCGCCGCCAAAGCCATCGACGTGCTCGGAAAGGTGGAGCTGACGCAGGCCGGGCTGTCGCTGCTCGGCGAGGCAAGCTTCTTTCGTGCGCTTGGCATGTTTGAGCTGAGCATGTTCTTTGGCGAAATACCCATCATCGACATCAGCCGCTCCAACGAGCTCGGCTCGGGAAGGAAGCCGCTGACGGACGTTTGGACATACATCATCAACGATTTCAAAAAGGCAACCGAAAACCTTCCGCCCAAGCAAAGCGCCCCCAAGCGAGCAACCTCCGGAGCGGCGTGGGCTATGCTGGGCAAAGCCTACATGTGCGCACCCGAAGAAACCGGGCTGCGCAGCTACGAAAAGGCAAAAGAATGCTTTGAAGAGGTGATGAAAAACGGCTACAGCCTTGTGCCCAGCTACGCCATACTCTTTACCAACGACCTTGAGCCGAACATTTGGCAGCAAAACACCTCAGAGTCTATCTTTGAGCTACAGTATGAAAACCTCTGGCCCGACCAAAGCTACTGGGAGTTCGACTGCGGATCGCGGGCGTGCGACGCGTGGTTTGGGCAGGGGTGCTACTTCTCGGGCTACGACTTTTTGGTGCCAACGCCCTTTGCCTACCGAACCGTTACCGAAGGCGGAATTTGGGAGGAGGGAGACCAACGCAAAAACGTATGCCTCCGCTACGACTTTACCTACGCCAAAATGCGCAAGGAAAAAAATGTCGACGGCGAGGAGATTATAGTAATCGACACCATCACCCCCGACCTCTCAAAAACCGAGTGGACGGGCACCACCGATGAGCTCGAACCGCACATCAAAAAGTGGGAGGACTACCGCACCGACGAAAAAGTCGGCGACTTTGCCAACATGTGGAATTCCGCCAAAAATCACCCCCTCATTCGCCTGTCGGATATTTACCTGCTCTACGCCGAATGTCTGTACAGAACCGGCACAACGGGCGCCGACGGCGACCACAACGCCTACGTGATGAAGGTGAGAAACCGCGCTTGGGGCGGCAGCGGCGCACCGCCAATGCCAACTCCCTCGGGCGACTTCGTCAAAGACCTCATGGATGAGCGTATGCGCGAGCTCTGCTTCGAGGGCTGGCGCCGTATCGACCTGCTGCGTACGGGGCTGTTTGAGGAGCTGGTCAGCGCACGAAACCGCTGGACAAACGAGGAGCACAGCGGCAACCTAATTCCCTCGTTCTACAGGCGCTACCCCATACCCGACGACGAAATAAAAACCAACGAAGATTTCGCCAACGACCCCAACGGGCAAAATCCGGGATACCCAAGGTAGTTAAGAAGTAATAGTTAAGAATTAGGAATATAAAAAGGGCGTCGAAAACATGCCGCTTTTAATTCCTAATTCTTATATTTGTTATTTCTAATTTTGGGCTGGCTACCAACGCCGTAGGCGTTGCCCGTGAATCTGAGGGCGTTTCCCGCGCTTTGCGCAATTTAAAATTCAAAATTTAAAATTCAAAATTTCCAAGTTGTTTCTAATTTTGGGCTGGCTACCAACGCCTACGGCGTTGCCCATGAATCTGAGGGCGTTTCCCGCGCTTTGCGCAATTTAAAATTTAAAATTCAAAATTTCCAAAATTTCCAAAATGAAATATTTTCAGCTTGCGGCTGCGCTCCTCACTTTTTCGAGCGTAGCGTTTTCGGCGCCTGTGCAGCGCGAAATTTCTTCGGGGTGGCAATTCCGTCAGGCGCGCCTGACGAATTGGTATCCCGCCACGGTGCCGGGCGTGGTGCACACCGATTTGCTTGCCAACAAGCTCATCGACGACCCCTTTTTCCGCCTCAACGAGCGGGGCTTGCAGTGGATTGACAAGGAGGACTGGATTTACCAAACCTACTTCAGCGTGAGCCGCGAGGAGCTGGCGCAGGCCAACCTCCGCCTCCGCTTCTACGGCTTGGACAACTACGCCGACGTGTACCTCAACGGCGAAAAGCTGCTCGCTGCCGACAACATGTTCCGCGAGTGGACGGTGGACGTCAAGGGCAAGGTGAGGCAGGACAGCAACCTCCTCCACATCTACTTTCACTCGCCCATCAAGGTGGACGTCCCCAAGTTCGACGCGCTGCCCTACCAGTACCGCACGGGACCCGACCAATCGGAGAACGGCGGTATTTTCGACAAGCGCGTCAGCATCTTTGCCCGCAAGGCCGGCTATCAGTACGGCTGGGACTGGGGGCCGCGCTTTGTAACCACCGGCATTTGGCGGCCGGTGGCGCTGGAGGCGTGGAGCGGCGCGCGCATTGAGAGCGTGCACGTGCGGCAGCAGGAGGTCAGCCGCAGCAAGGCTACCATCACGGTCAACGTGGAGGCGCTGGCAGACGCCGACTTGCCAAACGTCAGGCTGGTGGTGAGGGATAAGAGCACCGGCAAAACCTGCGGCGCGGCAAAGCTCAACCTGCGGCAGGGTCTCAACCTCGCCTCCGTCGATTTCTCCATAAAAAACCCCAAGCTGTGGTGGAGCAACGGGCTGGGCGAGCCCAACCTCTACACCTTTGAGGTGGAGCTGGCGGCAGCAGCGGCAGCGCTGGATGCGCGGGAGGTTACCACCGGCCTGAGGTCGCTCAGGGTCGTCAGCAAGCCCGACGAACACGGCGAAGCGCTCTACTTTGAGCTCAACGGCGTAAAGGTGTTTGCCAAAGGCGCCAACTACATCCCGCAGGACAACTTCCTGCCCCGCGTTACGGCAGAGCAGTACGAAAAAACCGTGCTGGACGCCGTCAACGCCAACATGAACACCCTGCGCGTGTGGGGCGGGGGCGTTTACGAGCGCAACCTCTTCTACGAGCTGTGCGACAGGCACGGCATTATGGTGTGGCAGGATTTCATGTTTGCTTGCAGCCTCTACCCCTCGGAGGGCGCTTTTTTGGAGAACATCCGCCAAGAGGCAATCGACAACGTGAAGCGCCTGCGCAACCACCCCTCCATTGCGCTGTGGTGCGGCAACAACGAGGTGTACTACTTCTGGACGCTCTGGAACTTTGATGAGTACTACCGAAATCAAAGCCCCGAGTACGAAAAAATCATCTGGAAGCAGTACGTTGACCTGTTCGACGGCGTGCTGCCCGACGTGGTAGCCGCCTATAGCCCGGGCACGTTCTACCTGCCCTCGTCGCCCTACAACAAGAACAAGGACGAGGAGCACAACGGCGACCGCCACTACTGGGGCGTGTGGCACGGCAGCGCACCCACCACCGAGTTCAACACCGTGCGCAGCCGCTTCTTCAGCGAGTACGGGTTTCAGTCTTTTCCCGAGTTTGAGTCGGTCAAGCGCTTTGCGCCCGACAGCGCCGACTGGAGCATCACCTCTGAGGTCATGATGGCGCATCAGCGCGCCGGAGCCTACGCCAACCCGCGCATTGCGGAGTACTTGCAGCGGGAGTACAAGCAGCCCAAGCGATTTGAAGATTTTTTGTACATGAGCCAAGTCCTGCAGGGCGACGCCATCAAAACCGCCATAGAGGCGCACCGCAGGGATATGCCCTACTGCATGGGCACCCTCTTTTGGCAGCACAACGACTGCTGGCCTGTGGCGTCGTGGGCAAGCCGCGACTACTACGGACGCTGGAAGGCGCAGCACTACTTTGCGCGGGATGCTTTTAGGGACATTCTGGTATCGCCCATCATTGAGGGTCAAAGGCTTAGCCTATTCGTGGTGTCAGACAGGCTAACGCCCGCCGAAGGCTCGCTGCACCTCAGGGTGATGAAGCTGGACGGCGCTCCCGTTGCCGAGCTGCGCAAGCCCGTTACGGCGCCGGCAAACGCTAGCAGCCGCGTGCTCTCGTTAGATCTCGACAGCCTACTCAAGGGTGCGCCCCGCAGCGAAGCGCTGGTGGCGGTGCAGCTCACCGACAAGGCCGGAAAAACGTACCGGAACCGCTACTTTCTCACCCCGCAAAAGGACGTCGATTTTCCGGCGGTGAGCATTGCGCGTAGCGTAAAGCCCGTGCAGGGAGGGTTTGAGGTGAGCCTCACGTCGGACAAGCTTGCCCGCGCCGTCTTCTTATCCCTCAGCGAAGGCGGCGGCTTTTTTGAAGACAACTACTTCGACATCCTCCCCGGGCAAACGGTGCGCGTGCAAATCAAAACCCCGCTTGCGGAGGCGGACTTTAACCGGCAGCTGCGGATAACCTCCTTTAGGGATGCCTACTAATGAATTAAGAGTGAGGAGTTAAGAGTTAAGAATTAATGATATGCGCTCTCGGAATGGCGGAGGTAGCGTGCTGCCCTGAAAGGGCTTAATTGTCATAACCGCAGGTCAACGACCCAATGCCGTCAAGGTAAGAAAAAGGCTGGCTAACTTCCTCATTATCTTTGCATCCCGTAGGGTAGGGTGTTCAAAAGGCGCGAAATTTTCTTCCGAAAATTGAGCTGAAAAAGGAGGTAGCGAAAACCTCATTTTTACCTAATTTATCAAACAAAACCACCTCAGTAGCAAAAGTATATAATGCAAACAATACCTCATTACCTCATTGTTCGCTCGCAGCATAGCTCAATGAGCTCAATGAGGTTAATGAGGTTGGGTATAGGTGGCGTATTCCATGGCTACTGAGGTTGTTTTGTTTGAGAAATTAGGTGAAAATGAGGTTGTTGAGGCAGCTAATTTCGGCAAAAATCAGCAGAAAAAATTACGCAGGTCTGAACACCCCACCCTACGGGATGCGGAAGATGCCACGGAACAATTTATTTAATTGAATATCAAAAATAA